>JALHOX010000015.1 GCA_022842805.1 Phycisphaerae bacterium
CTCGTCGCGCTCGCGGGCGGGCCGTGGGCGGTGCTCGGGGCGTTCCTGTCGGCCAATGGCTGGGGCATGGCCGCGACGCCGCTCATGGGGTTGATCTTCTTTGGTCCGCTCTCCGAAGAGGTGATGAAGATCGGCCTGACCGCGACCGTGGTCGAGCTGGCGCCCTACCGCTTTCGGCTCGCCGATCAGATCCGCTTCGCCGCCATCGGCTCGGCGCTGGTCTTCGCCATCATCGAGAACATCCTCTATCTCACGGTCTACATCCCCAATCCCACGCCCTTCGTCGTCATCTTTCGCTGGACCGTCTGCGTCGCCCTGCACGTCGGCTGCACCGCATTGGCCGTGAGCGGCCTCATCCCCGTCTGGTCGCGCGCCATGAGCGAAGGCCGCAAGCCCCGCCTGACCAAATTCATCCCCGGCCTGTTGCTCGCCCACATGCTGCACGGTGCCTACAACTTTTCGATGTACCTGTGGGATCGAGTCTAGCCCCCGCGCGCAGCGTTATCGATTGCCCCGCTCCACCCGTCGCGCGCGAATGGCGTCCACACTGAACAACGCCAGCCCGGCCCAGATCGCGGCAAACCCCGCCCACTGCAACGGCTTCAAACTCTCGCCAAACGCCAGCCCCACCAAAAACTGAATCGACGGCGACAAATACTGCATCAGCCCCAGCGTCGTCAGGCTCACGCGCCGGGCTCCCGCGGCGAAAAAAAGCAGCGGAATCGTCGTGATCGGCCCCGCCAGCACCAGCAGGATGTCCATCTGCGCATTGCCCATCGCAAAGGCCCGCTCCGACGTCGTGAATAGATACGCGAAGTAACCCAGCGACAGGGGAAAAAGCAGCGTGGTCTCGACCGTTAACCCCAACAGCGCATCGGCCCGCACCACTTTTCGCAGCAAACCGTAGAGCCCGAATGTGATCGCCAGCGCCAGCGACAGATAAGGCGGCTTGCCGACCGCCGACGCAAACATCACCACGCCCGCGAACGCCAGCCCGATCGCGGCCCACTGCGCCATCCGTCGCAGCCGCTCCCCCAAAATCACCATGCCCAGCAGCACCGAGATCAGCGGATTGATGAAGTACGCCAGGCTGCCCAGCAGCACGTTTTTCGATACGACGGCATAGATGTAGAGCAGCCAGTTGGCCGCGATCAGCGACGCCGACGCAATCAGCGTCAGCAATGTCCGGCGATCGCGAAACAGCGCCGCAAAATCGCGCCCGCGCCGAAAAAGCGCGATCAACAACCACAGCCCCAGACACGACCACACGACCCGGTGCGCCAGCAGCTCATAAGCGCTGGCGGACTTCACCGCGCGAAAATAGATCGGCACAAACCCCCACCACAGATACGCGCTCAGCGCCGCCAGAGCGCCCCAGCGATCAACCTGTGCGGCCGCCGCTCGCGCCCCCGGCGTGGCGATCGTTGCAGCCTGGCCCGCGTCGGCGGTCTTGCTGTCGGCGGACAATTCGAGCGTCGGCATTCAGGGAATTCTCATCATCGCGGGTCAAAAAATCGCAGCGCACAATGGTCGGAGCATAGGCACCCCGCCCATCCGCGGGTCAAAAAAAATAGCTACCCCACCCGGTGTTGCGCGAGCCAGGCGGCGGGTCGCACGCCGGCCGGGTGATCCAGCCGCACGCACAGACAATCGCCTCGCTTGGCCACGTCGGCCAGCGCGTCATAATCCGCGGGCTCCAGATCCGACAGACCGACAGAAACGCGCGGCCGGGCCGCCGCTCCCGACGCCTCATTCACGATGAACCAAGCGGGGGCTTGCGCCGCCCGCAGCGCCGGCTCCAGCCACGACAGCCAGGCCGCCGCCTGCGCCTCCGCAGACCCCGCCGCGCTCAATGCGCCGCAGAATCGTCGCACCCCGCCCGATTGACGCACCTCCCCGATTCGGCTCGCCGCCGCGCTCACGCCGATCGCGCTCGGATCGCCGTCGCCCGCCGCGCTCTCCCACGCCTCCGCGGCCCGTCGCAGTTCGGCCGTCTCGGCGGCGGCCCGCTCCGGTGGCGGGTCGATCGCAAAGTCGCCGTAAACCTTCGCAAAATCGCGGCCCGACAGCGAGCCGCGCTCGCGCCACGCCGCGTCGAACGCCCGCGCGTAATGCACCGTCGCCCCCAGTCGCTCCAGCGGCCCGTCGCCCATGTCCGCCTGCGGACAAACCACGAAAAAGCAGAAGGGAAACTTTCGGCCCAGGCTGTCGCGGCTGTCCCACAGCCGCGCCATCACCCACTCGCGACCTGCCCCAAACGGCACGCACAGCGTGGAGGTGAGCAACTGCGCCCCCGGTTCACGCGACAAGAGCGCCGCGCGGCCTTCATCCAGCCAGCGTGTGAACGCCGCCGCCGTGCCCGTGTCGCTGCCGATGCGCCGATACTCCGCGGCAAATGGCAGCTTGCCATAGGCCCGCAGCGGGACCGAGCGAGCGGACTTTGCAAACCACTTTCTGAACAAGTGCGGCTCCGCATTCGCCTGAACTAGCGAGCCGCGGGCTTCGACCCGCGCAGACGTCGCGCAGCTCGATGACCGCCGGTCGCGACCGACCTTGCCCGAGCGCGCGAATCCTAACTGGATTTGGCGTTGATCGCCGATTTGTCAGAGAAGCAGCGGACAGACGGGGTGTGCGGGCATCCCGCCCGCACAATCGCCCACTCGCTGAACCATCGCGCGGACCGCGATGCCCACGATCCCCCCCATCGTCGTTCCTTAGTCCTTCGTCAGGCTCACCGCCACCACCCGCTCTCGATCACGCGCAAACAGCACACCACCCACCAGCGACGGTGGCGAATAGACCTGCTTGTCCCCCAGCACCTTCGCCTCGCTCACTACCGTCACCCCGTCGGGCAGCAGCTTCAGCAGCCGCAATTTCCCATCATCGCTCAACGCCAGCACCTTCTCGCCCGCGACCACAAAGTTCGACTTCCCGAAGACGCGATCTTTCCACGTCTCGGTCCCGTCGCTCAGCCCATATGCCACCACCATCTCGGGCTGCATCGGCGTCGCCAACAAGCGATCCCCAATCCGAACCGCGTTGAAGTGCGCCATCTTCAACTTGCCGTTCCACTCCTCCTTGGCGTCGAGCTGCCCATCCTTATAGGTCAGTTGAAACATCCGACAGCCCTTGCCGCCGTCGCTGCCGATGAACAGCCGATCGCCCGGGCAAATCATCGGCGTCGGAATGTAGCTGTTGAACGGATTCTGGTGCGGCGTAGACCAGAGCAGTTCGCCATTGGTCGGATCAAACACGCCAATCGCCGGCTCCACCAGCGCCGCCATCAGATCGCGCCCGCCCATCTGAAAAATCACCGGCGTCGAATAGCCCGCGCCGAAGTCATGCTTGTGCCACACGACCTTGCCGTCGCTCAGGTTGAACGCCACCAGCCCGTGTTCCTTGCCGCCCACCGGCGCGATGACCGTGTCGCGATAGGCGATCGGGCTGGCCGAGTAGCCGAAGCGCAGAAAGTTCGGCTGAAACTCCTTCTGAAAATCGTGCGACCAGAGCGACTTGCCGGTCGCCCGATCGAGGCAGTGCATGTGACCCATGTAGCCGATCGTGATCACGCGATCGCCCATGACCAGCGGCGTCGAGTTCGGCCCAAAGCCGAAGTCGGCGATGTACTCCATCTCGCCCGGCTGACGATCCGGATTCTTCTTCTGTTCGTCCGTCAGCGTCGGCTGGGGCACCTTCGCCGTGTAGCGATGCTCCCACTTCTGCTCGCCCGTGGTGGCGTCGAGCGCCAGCAAGCGCTCATCATCACCCTCGCGTGCCGCCACAAACGCCACGCCTTCGGCCACTACGATCGACGAAAACCCGCCCGTCAGCTCGCGCTTCCAGAGCACCTTCGGACCGCCCTCGGGGAACGCATCGAGGATTTTCGCCTCCGGCAGCGTGAAATCCCCATTGGGCCCGCCCCAGCGCGTCCAGCCGGCGCTCGCCTGTCCGGCGCCGGCCAATACGGCCAGCAGCGCGGGCGCCGCAACTCGGGTCATGGAATGGGCAAAGGTTCTGCGCATGAACATCATCATCTCCGCAATCTGCATCAGAGTTTCACGATCGATTGGTCGCCGGCGGCGAGTGTATCGGAGCGCCGCTATCCCAGCTTGTCGCGAGTTGCACGCCCGCATCGGCGTGTCCTGAGCTGGGATGGGTTGGTTTGGTTGGATTGCTTCTGCACGGGGTAGGGCGGCGTCGTGCTACGGCTCTGTGAGCCATGTCTTCGCCCGCCGGGGTGCCGGCCGGTAGCCGAAGCGTTCAACCTCTGGAGCCGCCCGCTCGCGGCCATGCGCGTGAATGCACGCCTGAATCAGGCAATCCGAAGCGTGTTCACGAGAATTGGCATCCCCTTTGCGTCGCGCAAATCTGTTTCACGTGAAACAGATTTGCTCCCTCACTCAGCCGGCGAGCCCTTGGCACGCCACTCCGCCGCCTTCGTCGCGTCGCCGCGCGCCTCGTAATGGTCCACCAGCGCCTGGATGGTTTGCGACTTGTAATGCTGCGGCGAATCGGGAATCTCGAAGAGCCGGGCCTGCCCCGCGAGGAGCAATGACTCGGCCTCTTCGTAGCGGGCCAGTTTCGTCAGCACGCGCCCCAACGAGACCTTGCCCCACGCCGTGAGGAAGTGCTGCGGCACAATCTGTTCGCGCACCGCCAAAGCTTCGCGAATGTACGGCTCGGCCGCCGCCGCGTCGCCGGATTCGTAGAGCGCGTTGCCCAACATGCCGAGCGGGCCGGCCAGCTCGCGGTGGCCGGGGGGCAGCGTCGACCGCATGATCTCGAGCGCGGCCCGCATGTGCTCCATGCCTTCGGCGGTCTGATTGGTCTGCAGACAGATGCTGCCCAGATCGGTGAGGGCTCGCGCCACGCTGACGTTCGGCTCGGAGTGCAGCTTCCGGTAAATCGCGACGACCTCGCGGTAGAGCGGCTGAGCCTCGTCGAGCCGACCGTGATCTTGCAGGATCCGCGCCAGCCGCGCGACGGACCAGGCGTACTCCGGGTGCTCACTGCCGACGGTTCGTCGCCGCGCGTCGATCACCTCGCGGATCAGCTTTTCGGCCTGTTCGGTCTGGCCGGTGGAATCGAGCATGAGCGCCAGATTGGCGCGGCCGTTGAGCACTTCGGGATGCTCGGGGCCGAGCCGTGCCTCGCGATTGGCGAGCGACTCGCGGATCAACTCGGTGGCGCGGGCGACATCGCCGCGGCGATAGGCCATACCGGCAAGGTTTTCGAGCGTCATGCCGATCGTGGGATGACTGTCTTTGTAGACGGTGCGCTGGATGGCGAGCGCTTCGAGCATCGCTTTTTCAGCTTCATCGCTGCGACCCAGCTCGGACAGCGCGACGGCGCGATTGCTCATTGCGCCGGCCAGCGCGACGCGGTCGTGGTTGTCGGCCTTGGTCCACAGTCGCAGCGCCTCGTCGAAGTGGGCCAGCGACTTGGGGAAATTGCCGCGACGGTAGTAGAGCTCGCCGAGGCCGCAGTGGGCGTCGCCCGCGGCGCGGCTTTCGGGCGCCACGCGTTGGAATATCTCGACCGCGCGGTCAAACGCGACCTGCGATTCGTCGTACTTGCCGCTTTCGCGGAGCGCCTCGCCCAGTACCTGAAGTGCGTCGGCTCGATTGAGGGTGACCTCTTCGCCCGCGGATTCCAGAAGCTGCACCGCGGTATTGAGCTGCGCGACGGCCCGCTCATAGGCGCCTTCGGCGATATCGAGCGCTCCGAGATCGCGATGCGAGCTCGCTCGCAGGACCGGATCGGGTTTGGCCGCGGTGTCGTGAAGCTGCAGCGCGCGTTCGAATTGCTTGCGTGCTTCGGCGTGCTTCGCGAGGCTCTGATAGGCGTGGCCGAGCGTCTGGCGGATGGCCGCTTCGAGATCGGGCTGATCGGCGAAGCGCTCGCCCAACGTGGCCGCGGCGCCATCGAGCAAATCCGCGACCAGCACCTCCGACTCTTTCGCGCGGCGGGCGTTGGCGGCGTTGAGCATCGACTGCATGAACTGCGTAACGGCGGCGGCGCGATCTCTTTCGCGCTCCGCGGTGGCCCGTTGTTCGACGGCGAGCGCGGTCTGCTCTTCGGCGCGGGCCCGTTCGCGGGATTGCGATTGATAGAGAATGCCGAGACCGACGCTGGAGGCCGCGAGCAAGCCGACGAACGCGCCGCCGGCGGCGATCGACCAGGCGTGTCGCTTGGCGAGGCGTGAGAGAAGATAGGTCGTGCTGTCGCGCCGTGCGGCGATTGGTTCGCCGGCGAGGAAGCGCTGTAAGTCGTCGCGTAGTTCGCCCGCCGACTGATAGCGCCGCTCGCGCTCCTTGGCGAGGGCCTTGAGCACGATGGTGGAGAGGTCTTCGGGCAGCAGCGGGTTGCGCGTGCGCGGCGCGACGGGGGCGGCGGAGCGGATGCGCTGCACGACTTCGGGCAGGGGGCCGACGACCTCGTACGGGAATTCGCCGGTCAGCGTCTGATAGAGCACGACACCCAGCGAATAGACGTCGGAGCGGACGTCGAGATCGGTTGCGCCCGCGGCTTGCTCGGGGCTGGCCCAGGGCAGCGAGCCGACGAACTGGCCCGGCGCGGTCATGGTCAGCGCGCTCGATGGATCGGGCGAAGCGGCGTCGTCGATGGGCTTGGCGAGGCCAAAGTCGAGCACTTGCGGCCGACCGGCGGCGTCGAAGCGGATGTTGCTGGGCTTCAAGTCGCGGTGGATGACGCCCCGCAGATGGGCGGCCTGCACCGCGTCGGCGACGTCCGCGAGGACGCGGCAGCGCTCGCGCAGGGCGTCGAGCGAGTCGGGCTTGCGGGCGAAGCGCTGGTCGAGCGGCGGGCCTTCGACGAAGTCCATCGCGAAGAAGAGCGCGCCGTCGGGGCCGACGCCGAAGTCGTGCATCGTGACGATGTTTGGATGTCGCAGGGCGGCGAGGATCTGGGCCTCGCGTTCGAAGCGGGCGAGTTCGTGGGCCGTGGCGCTGCTGCCGACGGTGAGCACCTTGAGCGCGACTTCGCGGCGGGTGGCGGAGTGCCAGGCGCGATAGACGAGGCCCTGTCCGCCGCGCATCGGAGCGCCGCGCAGTTCGTAGCCGGGGAAGCTGCGAGAGGGGGCGCTGGCGGCGAACGCCGGCGTGTTGCGCTCGTCGTGTGTGGCGCCGTCGGAGGAGGATGCGGCTCGCCGGCGGGCGCGCTCGATGACGCGCAGGTTGGCAAGCTCGCGCCGCAGATCGTCGGCCAGGTCGGGGTTGCCGGAGATGATCGCTTCGTCGGCAGAGTCGTCGCCGGTCATGCGACGGTCGATGATCTCATCGACGAGGCGCTGCACGCGGAGCAGGCGGGCTTCGATCTCGGGGGATGCGTTGGGGCGTTGCACGGCTCGCTCACCATCCGTTGCAGATCGGACCCGGCGCGCCGGACGCGGCGCGCACCGGGCACAAAACGGTCCGCCCGGCGGACCCTACACAAAGAACGACGGGCGGACGGGCGCGCTTACGGTCCGGAGAGAAAAAAGCGGCCCGAACTGCCCAGCACCTGTCGTAATTCCTGCAGGCCGCGGTGGCAAAGCAGGCAGACGGCGCCCTCGGAGCGCTTCATCCGCTGGGCCGCCTCGGCCACCGGCAACCCGTCGAGATAGCGCAGCCGCAGGGCGGATTGCTGATCGGCGGTGAGCGAAGCCAGCGCGCTGCGGACCAGTTCGACCGCCTCCAGCGCGCCGGCGTCGCGGCTGGGGGTGCGCTCGTGAACGGCGAGCAGCTCCAGCCAGCCGGCGAGGTCGTCGCGATCGGGCGCGTTGCCTTCGATTCGCCGCCGATCGCCGCCGCGCTTTTGCGCGGCGGCGGCCTTGATCACATCGAGCAGGCGATTCTCGGCGATTCGCGCTATCCAGGCGAAGAGGGCATCGTCGCCGCGGGGCGAAAAGCCGGAAAGCTGCTGAAACACCGAGACGTAGGCGTCTTGCAAGACGTCGTCGGCGTGAATTGTTCGAGCCAGTTCGACGGGGACGCGGCGATCGATGTGGGCGCGAAGGCGCGCATGCAGCCCCAGCAGCAGCCGATCAAACGCTGCCGGGTCGCCGGCCTGGGCTTTGGCTAATAGTTCGGATTGCCGCTCGTCCACGACAGCAGTCTAGCGGACGCAACTATCGATCCGAACGCGATTTGCGGATGTTCAATTGTGACAAAAAATCTGTCGCAACGGAATGCAATATCAGAACCCGGAGCGCGAATTCTGGGCGGAATCTGAGTGAGGACAATCAAAAAGGAGCTGAAATGCAGGGCATTTTGGATTCGGTCGCGGCAATGCCATGGTATGGATGGGTCGGGATCGCGACGATGTTCATGGTCGCTGTCGTCGCAATCGCCAAACCGCAAGGCCGCAAGTCTGCGAAGTAAACTCGGCCCAACGGCAGTCTCGCGCCGGTGACGGCGCGGGAGTGCTGTTGCATTGATAGTCGCTGGGCCGGGAGTCGATCGGTTGCGCGGTCGATTGCGTTCCGAGCCTTTTCGAGTCGCAGCCGGGGCTCTTCGAGCGGCTTTCATTCGTTTTGCTTTCCGCGTTCGGCTGGCGATGGTCCGATATTAGTACCGCTGCATATCTCCGGGGCGGGCTAATCAAAGGTCGGGGCCTCACACGAGCAGGGGCGCCTTTGCGACGCGTCAGCATCGGCTCAGAATGGAGGTACCAGCGCTGCCCTTTCACGAAGCCTCGGCGGGACTGCGCCTTCGCCCAGCCCTCCAACGGAGCGCATCCATGCGTGACTCGCAACGGACAGGCGGCGACTGCGTCTCGGCGCCATTCCGAAATCGACAACGCCCCGACGGGGTGCGATGGTGCCTATTCCTGACGTTGGTGAGCGCCGCGTCGGCCCAGACTTTGACCAACCCCGGATTTGAATCGCCATACTCCAACCTGACGGGGCCCAACATCTCGGGGCAGGTGGCCCAAGGCTGGGACGATAACACGTCCTGGGCGTCGGGCGTCGCGATCGAGTATTCGCGAGACACGGTGATCCGCCATGGCGGCGCATCGAGCCAGAAGGTCCGCGTCAACGCGGGATTCTCGCAGTTCGTGCAGTGGCTGCCCTTTCAGGCCGGCCGCACCGACGCGAGCATTTGGATGCGCTCCGAGACGCCGATGTGGGTGGCGCTCTACCTGCGGGGCACCGGCTTCTTCGTCTACGGCAGCACGAGCGTGCGGCTGACGCCGGAGTGGCAACTGGTGACGGTGAGCGGACAGACCAACGCCGACCCCGAGGGCGGCCTGTTCGTCAACAGCGCGGGGCCGGGCGTTTATTGGCTGGATGACGCGACGCTGACCTTTCAGAGCGGCGCTCCGCCGCCGGCCCTAGCGCTGACGCCGCGCGCGAGAGAGATTCCGCGGAGCTACTTCGGGCTGCATCCGTCGCACATGTATGAGGCGCCGTTTCTGCCGTGGCCGAGCGTCGATTTCGGCGTGGCTCGATCGCACGACTGCGCGGCGAAGTGGGCCGACATCGAGCCGAACGCGCCGGTTAACAACGTGCGGACGTTTGACTGGGCCACGCTCGATCAATTCGTGCTGGCGGCGGAGTCGCGCGGGATCAAGATCGTCTACACGATCTATCAGACGCCGCCGTGGGCCGCGTCGTCGACCGCGCCCGATCCCTATGGTTCGCCGGGCGGCGCGAGCAACCCGGCTCAGATCTCGCACTACTCGGGCTTTGTGTCGGCGCTGGCGGAGCGCTATCGCGGGCGGATATTCGCCTACGAAGTGTGGAACGAGCCGGACATCAGCTTTTGGACGGGCAGTCCGGCGCAGATGGCGGCCCTGGAGCAGGCCTGCGCGACGGCGGTGCGCGCGGCCGACCCGGACGCGCTGGTGGTCGCGCCGCCCACCTCGGGCGGAGACTTTTACCTGAGTCAATTGGACTGGCTGGAGCGCTATCTGCTGGCGGGAGGCGGTACCCACGCCGATGTGCTGGCGTGCCACTTCTACAGCGGAAAAGCCGAGAACGACATCGCCAAGTATGCAGCCATTCGCGGGCTGTTTGACGCCTATGGGCTGGCGAGCAAGCCGCTTTGGCACGACGAAGCCGGGCTGGGCTATGACGGCTCGGGCGTCATGTCCGACGCGGTGGCGTTCGTCGGGCGGGCGTATGTGATCGACTGGGCGCTCGGGTTCGATTCGTTCATGTGGTATCACTGGAACGAGGTCTCGTTGCTCGGCCCGCGGCAAGACACGATGGGCGCGTGGACGCTTCAGACGCCGGCCGCGGTCGCCTATCAGCAGGTGCAGGAGTGGCTGGTTTGCGCGACGATGGTCTCGTGTGCTTCGGATGCGCAGGGCGTCTGGAACGCGCGGCTGCGCTATCGCAACGGGGGCGAATCGATCATCCGCTGGAACCCGAGTGGGAGCAGCAGCACGCCGCTGCCGATCGACGCGTTCCGGGTGCGCGATCTGGCCGGCGGAGCGACGGACGTCAGTGGTCAATCGACGATCGTCGTCGGCGCGGCGCCGATCATTATCGATCTGCTGGGCGGATTGTCGCCGGGCGCGGGCGGCCCCTGCGATCTCTATCTGACGGGCGATCTCAATTGCGACGGCGTGGTGACGGTCGGCGACATCGGAGCGTTTGTGACGGCGTTGATCAACCCGACGGCGTACGCGACGACCTTCCCCGATTGCAGCATTCTGAGCGGTGATACGGATCAGAACGGGTTCGTGAGCGTCGGGGATATTGGCGGATTTGTGACGCTGCTGACGCGGTAGCGCCGCGCGTCCGCGATCAGGAACCGGTCAGTCGCGGCGGGCCGGCAGGCGGCTCGTCGCCTTCCAACGCCGGCAGCGCGGGCAGGCTGGTGTTCATCAGCCCCTTCAGGTCGCCATACATGCCCGTTGCGGATTGCAGCGCCAGCTCGATCTGCTTTTCCTGGCGGGCCCACTTGGTGAGTGTGGCCTTTTTTTCCTTGGCCAGCTCCTCGCGCAAAGTCTCGAACGCTTCTGCGACGCCGGACAGGCGATTGCGAAATTGCGCGCTGCCGAGGTAGCGGTAGACGTGCTCCATCTTGGTTTGGGCGCCGGCCTGGGTGCGCCGCTCTGCGCCGAGTTCCAACAGGCCGGCCCGAAGCGCGCTGGCCAGCAGCGGCGCGTTGGCCCAGTTGCAGACCCACACTTCGTCGATCTGCTCAAACGTCGTCACACCGGGCGGCAGCGCGACGCTGACGAGGATCGCCAGCTCGGCGTTGGCGTCGCGCTGATCGGCCCGCAGCTTCGCGAGCCACTTGCCGTCCCAGTTTTTGGTGCGCTTGGTCTCCCACAAGATCGTCCCGCAGACCTGCCCGGCGTCGATCACGCGCTGCAGTACGTCGCCGCCATGCACGCCCTTGGCGACCGGCTCGATCGCGTCGTGAGCGAAGCGGCGACGGAGCTGCTCTTCCAACGCCAGTTCGAGCACTTCGCCTTGCAACTGTTGCGAGCCTTGCTCGGCGCGGCGTTTGGCCTCCTCCATCTGCAAACGCAAGTCTTCCATCTGCTTCTTCATGTCGCCGATCAGCTTGTCCTTTTCCGCATCCTTGAACTGCTGCTGCTCGGCGAGTTGCCTGGCGATCGCGGCGCGCTGCTCATCGACCGCTTCGGTCAGGCGGCGCTGCACGGTTAACTCGATCTCGTCCGCTTTGGTTTGCAGCTCGCGTTCGCGGCGGCGCAGGTCGAGCTCCGTCTGCTTCATGGCCTGATTCTGTTGCAACAGTTCGGCGATCCGCGCCTCGCGGTCCTTCAGCTCGACATCGCTCGCGGCCCGCAGCCGTGCGGATTCTTCCGCGGTCCATTTCTTGCGTTCGTCGCTCAGGCGCTGCTGCACATCCGCCGCGGCTCGCTCGCTGATCAGGCGCTCGATTTCGGCCTTTTCAGCGGCGATGGCGCTCTTCTGCTTCTCGATCGCGGATTTCGCTTCGCGCAGCTGCTCGGCCTGCTTTTCGGCCTGGTCCTTCAAATCGGCGACGAGCTTGTCGACGCCACGCTTTTTCTCGGCGATCTCGGCTTCGGCCTTGGCTCGGGCCGCGACGATGACCTGCTCGGAGAGGACGCGGTCGATCTCGATCGGCGTGTTGCAGGAAGGGCATTTGATCTGCGTTGACATCTCGCGAATCCTCCCGCGCCACTCAGCCCCCGCAAGGGGAGTGCGAACATTCTGCCGGTGCGAATGACGCCGTGTCTACGTTCCCGACGAATGGCTCAAAGCGATGCTCCGCTCTGGGCGACAACGCTCGCGCTCGGCATCGCGACGCCCGCCCACCGATCGGCGATTGCAGCGCCACACTCCGGGCAGTTCTGCGACGCCAGCCCGAAGAGCACATAGCCGCACTTGCCACACTGCTCTTCCTCGATCTCGATCCGCATTTTGAGGCCGCACTGCTTGCAGGAGCAGTGGCCGGCGGGCAGCGACTGGTCGCTCCCGCAGCGCGGGCAGAAGAGCCGCAGGTCGAGGCGGGTGGTGTAGACGATTTCCTGCTTTGTGATGGTGGTCATGCGGTGCATGACGCCGGCGGCGATTAGGCCGGTGGCTGAGAGTATCCCGGAAATCGCCATCACCCGGCCGAATAGGTCGAAGGTGTCGTCTTCCTCTCCCGCGAGTACGGCGATTCCAGTCATCACCAGCGGCAAGGCCACCGCCGCGGTCAGCCAGCGAAACCAGACCGCGACCGAGTGCCGCGCGCCGCCGCGCTGGGCGATGATGAGCGCCGACGGAATCGTGATCACGGTGAGCACGGTGATCAGCTTTAAGCTCTCGAGCCGCGTGAGAAACGCTGACATTCCCCAGGAAAAGCCGGTGTTGCCCCACCAAATACCAAGACAGAACACGATCATCGCGATGATCGTCACCGGGATCACCCAGCGAAATCCGCGCCGCACGCGCGCGAACGCGAGCGTGGCAGAGATCGCCGCGACGGTCGCCAACGAGCAAGTGAATATGACCGTGTCTTCGAGCGATTGGATCGGGTCTTGGACGCCCCAAGTTCGATTCCACGGCGTCCAGATCAGAACCAGCCCGCCGACGAGTCCCGCGACGTTCAGCAGCAGCGCCAACGGCCCGATCGGCGACCATCGCCCGCGCTCTGCGGCGGTCGCCGCTGGCAGCGCCAGCAACGCCGCCGCGCCACAGAGTAGCGCCGTTCCCATGATTCGGCCCGCGGTGGGTCCGGAAGAGTTGATCAGAATCGTCGCCACTCCCACCACCGCGCAGAGTGCGATCGACCCCAAACACACCCAAAGAAGCCGCCGCTGCGTCCGCCCGCTGGTGATCATGTTGGAAAGTGTACCTCGCTCGGGTCTGGGCTATCATCGACGCCGTATTGGCGTCCGCAAACAGAATGGGCATACGAAAACCGCCCGCCAACACACACAGGAGCTATGTGAAATGAAGTCGATCTTTGCCGCTACCTTCGCGCTTGCCGGTCTCGCCGCGTTGCCGTTCGTCGTCGCCGGCCCGAACGCCCCGGCCCCGAGCGCCGCCGCCCGTCATACGACCGCCTACAAGGTCGATTCGGGCCACTCCTCGGTCATCTTCTGCGTCAAGCACATGGGTGCCGCCAACTTTTACGGCCGCTTCAATGAGATCAAGGGTGAGTTCGGCATCGACGACCACGACCCCGCCGCCAGCACCTTCAGCTTCACGGTGAACACGGACAGCATCGACACCAACGGCGAAGGCCGCGACAAGCACCTGAAGAGCGAAGAGTTCTTCAACACCGGCAAGTACCCGGAGATGACCTTCACCAGCAAGAGCGTCAAGCAGATCGACGCGAAGACCTGGGAGGTCGCGGGCGAGCTGAAGCTGCTGGCTGAGACCAAGCCGCTGACCGTCAAGTTCGAGAAGACCGGCGAGGGTAAGGGTCGCGGCGGCGCCGAACTGATCGGCCTCGAGACCACCTTTACCGTGAAGCGCAGCGAGTGGGGCATGGCGGCCCTCGTCGGCCCGCTGGGCGACGATGTCAAAATCACGGTCGCGATCGAAGCCGCCAAGCAGTAATCGATCGGCCGAGTTTCCGGGTGTGTTTCGTCGGGCCGGCGGTCGCAAGTGGAGCTGCCGGTTGAGTCGCGGCGAAGCGCACCCCAACGTCCGGGTTTGCAACGTGTAGGGCAGGCCGCGGCGCGGTCGCGGGCGGGTTCGAGGGCAATCTTGCCGACCATTCTCCCAACGTTCCGCCGCGCCCTGCCTCTTATCTGAGGTGAACGAGCCCATGTCCGACCTCGCCTCCGAAAAGTGCGTCCCTTGCGGGCCGGGCACCGCCCCGCTTCGCGGCTCCGAACTGGCCGCGCTGGCGGCGAAGCTGCCGCTGTGGTCGGTCGTGAATGAGCATCACCTGCAGCGCGAGTACCGCTTTAAAAACTTCGCCCACGCCCTGATCTTTGTGAATTCGGCGGGCATCGTCGCCGAGGAGCAGAACCACCATCCCGAGATCACCTTCACCTGGGGCCGGGCGACCGTGCGCGTCTGGACCCACTCGATCGACGGCCTGGCGCGCGGCGATTTCGTGCTGGCCGCTAAGATCGAGCGGCTCTATGAAACGACCGCTCGTGAATAATGCTCGCCTCGCTCGTCGTTCGGCGGTTGCACCCTTCGTGGCGACCGTCGGGGCGGCCATCGCTCTGTTCACCGGCTCGCTCGCCGGCTGCACCAGCGCACCCAAACAGGGCCCGGTGAAGATTGAGCGCCCGCCCGCCGTGCCCGGCACAACGGCGCCGGTGGTGCCGCCAGCTCCAACCTCGGCGCCTGCAGCGAACGCCGCTACCAGCAAGCCCAGCGCAACCATCGCGGTGGCGCCGTCGATCGCGCCGTCGCCGGCGGTAGTTGCGCCGTCCCTGCCGGCCAATTGGGAGCCCGAGTTTGCCCCGGCCCTCGAATTGCTCAGGGGCTTTGACCGACCCGCCGTCGATGCGAACTGGCGAGTCGGCGATCAGCTCGTTTGCAGCCTGCGCTTTAGCAAAGGCTCGACGCGCGAGCTGCGCTTCGCCCGCGTGACGGTCCGCACGCCGGTGCTCAGCGACGAACAGGAAGTCGTCATCGACGATGCCGTGACGTCGCCCGCCGACAAAGTGATCTACCTGGCGCCGATCGACCGCGCCTCGTCGGTCGACCGTTCGAACAAGTTTGTGGCCAAGAGCTGGCGACACGGCTTTAACCTGCCGGACAAATCCGCCGGCCCCGATGAGATTCGCTTCGATTCCGATTCGATCCTCGTCTCGTTGGAGCTGTTCGACGCGACCCTGCAGCGCGTCAGCACCTCGCACGCGCTCGCGACCGAGGCCCATCTGCGCGAGGGGCTCTATCAGCTGACGAGCGAACTGTTGACCGTCGCGCAGGACCTCGGCCCCAACGCCGACCAGATCCTCGACGCCGACCCGCGCAAGCTCTCGCTTCCGCCGCGGCGGCTGCTGGGCGGCGTGATGACCCTTTTCGCTTTGCGCAACGCGATCTGGTCGGCCCCGAGCATCACGCCAATTCTGAACACGCTCGTCCGCCCGCCGTCGATCTTCTCGATCATCGCCAACGGCGGCATTCGCTTCGGGCTGGACATGCGCTTCAGCCAGATCGCGATCGAGCAGCGACCGCTGCCGGTTTCGGAGTTGGCGACGACCACCGCTCCGCCGCTGGTGCTGCCGTTCGACATCTTGATCAACGGCGAGCCGGCCTTGCGTTGCCGCGTGATCACGCTCCCGCCTCAGCCGCCGCTGCAGCTCTGCGCGGGGGTGGTGGGGGTGGATGTTGAGCGTCCGAACGACCGCGGCCGCAGCCTCGAATTCCGCGTGCTGGCGGCGCGGCGCGGGACGATGCGGGATGTGGCGGCGCGGTAGCTTTGCGAAACGGCGCGACGGGGGTCAATCGCCATAAGCGGCGTCGAAGATTTCGCGTGCGACGTAGGTGCGCAACGAGCGGTCTTTCATTTCCGTGATGACGCCCTCCGCGACCAGGCGTTCGAGATAGCTCTTCGCGGTGGGGTAGGTGACATCGAACTTCCTCTTCACCTCGATCACTGTGATAAACGGAGACTTGAAGAGGTCGTCGAGAAGAAGAATCGACTTGTCAGATTTTGCGCCGAGCCGCGCCAGATAGGCTTTGCGCAGGCCGCGCAGCACCTCGCAACGTCGCATCGAGTCGTCGGCCTGTTCAATCGTCCCGCGCAGGCAGAAGTCGATCCAATCGCGCCACTCGCCATGAGTGCTGATTCGAGACAGGTGCCAGATATAGTCCTTGCGGTTGCGCTCGAAGAATTCGCTCATGTATAGGCACGGCGTGTTGAGCGCCAGCCACTGATAGATGCAGAGCGCCAGCAGGAGCCTGCCGAGGCGGCCGTTTCCATCTTCGAATGGGTGGATCGCCTCGAACTGATAGTGGGCCACATACGCCGCGATCAGCGGGTCAATCTCGCTGGGCGGAGCCACCATGAACACTTCGAAGTTGGCCAGTGCCGCTGGCAACTCCTCCGGCGGCGGAGGCACGTATCGCCGATTCGCTCCGCCGACGACTTGCTTGGTTCGAAATTCACCCGGACGCCGCTCCCGCCCGCGCACGCTCACGTCCATCAGCAGACGGTGCAACTGCAACATCATCGCTTTCGTGATCCGATGCCCGTCGCGGATCAACTCGCAGCCGCGCGTCAGAGCCGTGTCATAGGCCGCGACTTCCAGCCAGTCGTTCCGCTTTCCCTCGTCGCTCGCCTTTGAATCTTGCGCTTCAAAAAGGAGCAGCTCTTCCGGCGCAACGAACGTGCCCTCCAGGCTGTTCGACGTCATCGCCTCTCGACGTTGCAACGGTCGCAAGAGCAGGTTGAGATCCGGCAGCTCAGACGCCATCACGTCCAGGCGGGCCAGCTTCTTATGAGCGGCGAGCAGCAACGGCCAATGGGCGTCGTTGGTTACGATCGACGGTGGAAGCGGAGAGGGGACGAAGGCGTAATCTGAAAATCGCCCCGAGTTTATCGGAACTAGCCGACCGGACTTGAACTCAGAGAATGCGTTTACATCCATAGCGGGTGTCCCGCAGGCGGGAAAAGTTTAGCGAGTCAGCTGCTTATTGAACTAGTCGTCGAAATTATACACTGAGACTTGAAGCGAGTTTAATTTCGGTCAAAAATTGAACTGATCGCCGATCGGAGTGAACTCTGCGATACTCAAGGCGCGCCGGCATCCCGTACACTTCCGGCCCCCAGTCTGACGCCGTTTGGAGCTGATTTCGGAGTGCCGACCGACCATGGGCTTGTTCGACCTCTTCAAAAAAGGCCTGCAAAAAACCCGCGAGAAGATCGTCGCGGGGCTGCGGGCGGTGCTGCCCTTTGGGCGGAAGATCGACGAGGCGCTGCTCGACGAGCTCGAGACCGCCATGCTCGCCGGCGACATGGGGCCGCGGGCCGTCGCGGCGCTGATCGACGAGGCGCGGGCGGCGTGGAAGGGGGGCAAGATCAGCGAGGCGCAGGAAATCCTGCCATTCCTGAAGACCCGCGTCACGCAGACGTGGACCGCCGACAAGCGGGCGTTGGCCAAGGCCGCCAGCGGGCCAACGGTCATCTTTGTCGTCGGCATCAACGGCAGCGGCAAGACCACCACCGTCGCCAAGCTCGCGCATTATCTGAAACGCAACGGCGGCTCTGTGCTGCTGGGCGCCTGCGACACGTTTCGTGCCGCCGCGATTAATCAGCTCGAAGTTTGGGCTGGGCGCGCCGGCGTGGGCATCGTCCGCCATCAGCCCGGCAGCGACCCGGCGGCGGTGGCCTTCGACGCATGTCAGGCGGCGATTGCACGCAAGGTCGACTATCTCGTGATCGACACGGCGGGCCGGCTGCATACGCAGGATCATCTGATGCGCGAGCTGGGGAAGACCTACAAGGTGATCCAGAAGCAAATCCCCAGCGCCCCGCACGAAGTGCTGCTGGTGCTCGACGCGACCATCGGCCAAAACGCGATTAATCAGGCCAAGACCTTCAGCGAGATCGTCAACGTCACCGGCCTGATGCTGGCCAAGCTCGACGGCAGCGCCAAGGGCGGCATCGTCATCGGCATTCGCGAGCAACTGAACATCCCGGTGAAATTCATCGGGCTGGGCGAGACGATCGAAGACCTTGAAGCGTTTGATCCGCAGTCGTTCGCGGATGCGTTGTTTGAGGGCATCGGCGAGTAGCTCCCCGCGATCCGACGTTCTAATCAGCGGCACTCCGGCTTTTTCCAAGGAGCCGGGCTTCGTGTAAATTTCCAGCGACCATGCCAACCATCGTGCAAAAATTCGGCGGCACCAGTGTCGCTGACGCAGAACGAATTCATCGGGCAGCTCGCCGCGCGATTCTCGCCAAGTCGGCGGGCAACGATGTGGTGCTCGTCGTTTCGGCGATGGGCCACACCACCGATCATCTGGTTGATCTCGCCCGCCAGGTGGCTCGCAAGCCCAGCAAGCGCGAGATGGACATGCTGCTCGCCACGGGCGAACAGGTCAGCATCGCGCTCGTGGCGATGGCCATCCAGGAAGCCGGCCACAGCGCGATCAGCCTGACCGGCGCTCAGGCCGGCATGCTGACCGACAGCAGCCACACGCTGGCCCGCATCAAGTCGATCGATACCTCGCGGCTGCGCGGCTACCTGGCCGAGGGGAAGATCGCGATCGTCGCCGGCTTTCAGGGTGTCGACCCCAGCTTCAACATCACCACGCTCGGCCGCGGCGGCAGCGACACCACCGCCGTCGCGCTGGCCGCGGCGCTCAAGGCCGAGACCTGCGAGATTTACACCGACGTCGACGGCATTTACACCACCGACCCGCGGCTCGTGCCGCAGGCCCGCAAGCTCGACCGCATCAGCTATGACGAGATGCTGGAGATGGCCAGCCTCGGCGCCGGCGTCATGCACGGCCGCTCGATCGAGCTGGGGATGAAATACGGCGTGCCGATCCACGTTCGCAGCAGCTTCACCGATATGCCCGGAACCATGATTATGAACGCTACCCCCGATATGGAATCGATCTCCGTCCGCGGCGCGACGCTGAAGCGCGACATCACGCGCATCACGCTGCTGGGCGTTCCCAATCGTCCCGGCATCGTCGCCGGCATTTTCGAGGAAGTCGCGCGGCGCGGCATCTTCGTCGACGACATCTTCCAAAATGCGGCCGCCGCCACCGAAGCGACGCTCGGCTTTACGGTGACGCACGACGACCTGGACGAGGTCCGCGCCGCCGCCGCGGATCTGGCCAAGAAATTCGCCATCACCCAGCAGCAGGTCGAACCCGGCTTGGCCCGTGTGAGCGTGATCGGCGTCGGCATGCGCAGCCATCGGGGCGTGGCGGCGACGATGTTTCAGGCGCTGGCCCGCGCCAGCGTAAACGTCGAGAACATCACGACCAGCGAAATCGTGATCAGCGTCCTGGTGCGCGACAGCGAAGCGGAGCGCGCCCTGCAGGTGGTTCACGCGGCGTTCGGCTTGGGTGGGTAGGGCAAGCCGGGGTACTCCGCGCCTCGCCTATTCGGCGCAGGTTCGTCGGCTCAAGGCAATTCGCACAACGTTTTTGCGTCATCGGGGGGAGAGTGGGCATTCTGCGCGCATGCTTCGACGGTCCCGATGCTCGCGCGGACGGATCGCTCGCACTTCCGTTGAGCCATGAGCGCGCAGAAACACCGCGAGTGTTTCGGTTGAAACGCGGGGTGAAGGGGAAAAAAAGCGGCGGGGCGCAGGGGGGTTGGTTGGGGAGAGTGATGCAGCGGAGGGTACCCTGCGCCCTCGGACTCGTAGCCGGCGAGCGACCCGTGAGGATCGTGCCGACGGAGTCTAAACAGGCTGATGAGGAGACGTCAGCCTGAGTACCGCCAGATCGTTACAACGGGTGATTCGTCACGTAGCTTCCGCAGTATGGAACGCGTGTCCATCAGGCCACACATCCTTCCGCCCCACATTGTTGTCTATTACGCCTTGGCCAGCGCAACCAAGGCGGGACTCGGCTGCCAGCGCAACAGCCTCAAGTCCGTCCCAATTTTACCGGTCTCCCAAAGGACTGGCAATTTTTTTCGACATTTTTTCGTCGAACCGCGGTTAAAGGATCGGCGGATGCTGTTCTTGCCATTCCGGGCGGGAATTTGGGACCAACGCGTCGTGTTTGAGGGGGCGTTTTTTCCGCTTCGGCGGCGAATCTTCGCACAAATGGGTGGCTGAAACAGTGTCCGGCCGGTGTTGCCGAGGCTGCTCGCGGAGCCGATGGAATCGCTCGCGACGGATGGCGCCTGCCCGACGCGACGCCGATGAGTCAGATCACCCAGTCAATGGCCGCATCCCCCACCCCCTCCGCCTGCGGCGGGCGGACGCGTAGGACCGGCGGGGCGATGCTGACGACGTGGCCGGGGGCGACGCTCTTGGCCATGAAGACCGAGCCGCCGATGACCGAGCCGGCGCCGACGGTCGTCTCGCCGCCCAATACCGTGGCGTTGGAGTAGATCGTCACGCCGTCGCCGAGCGTCGGGTGGCGTTTCGTGCCGCGGATGACGCGGCCGCGTTCGTCCTTGGGGATGGAGAGCGCGCCGAGCGTGACGCTCTGATAGATCTTGCAGTTGTCGCCGATCACGGTCGTCTCGCCGATGACGACGGCGGTGCCGTGGTCGATGAAGAAGCGGCGGCCGATGGTTGCGCCGGGGTGGATGTCGATGCCGGTCAGTTGATGGGCGTATTCGCTCATGATCCGCGGCATCATGGGCACGCCGAGTCGCTGCAGCGCGTGGGCGTAGCGGTGAATGGTGACCGCCAAGACGCCCGGATAGGCCAGAATCACCTCGGCGGTGCAGGTCGCGGCCGGGTCGCCGTCGAAGGCGGCCTGCACATCTTCGGCCAGCATGGCGCGAACGGCGGGGATCTGCTCGACGAAGCGCCGCGCAGCCTCGACCGCGCCCTCGCGACAGGTCTGCCGCCGACGATCGAAATCGGCTTCGTCTTCGCAGTCGCTGAGCAGGCATTCTTGGAGCTGCTCGACCAGGAGCTCCCAGAGCCGCGGCAAGAGCTCTCCGACGTGATAGCGAATGTTGTGGCGCGTCAGCCCCATGCGGCCGATGTAGCCGGGGTAGGTGAGTTCGAGCAGCAGCCCGACGATCTCGACTGTCGCGGCCCGGCTGGGCAGGTGGCGGCGGTCGATGTGCTGCGTGCGCGGATCGGCGAAATAGCTGGCGACGATGCGATCGACCAATGCCGGAAGCGCTTCGCCGAGATCGTCTTTGGGGTGCATCACTCGATCTTATCGGCAGGGGAGAAACGGCGACGCAGCGTGGGGGGCGCGAGGAAAATGCAGAATGCAGAATGAAGAATGCAGAAGGGTGTCGCTCGGGATTTCTGGCGAGCGTCGGGCTTCGGCCCGAGCGGAGGTTCGGGGGGTGGGCGGCCGCCGGGGATTAGCGCAACGGTGTTTCACGTGAAACAGCGTTGCGCGGCGTGGCCCGTCGCGTCGCGAGTTCAACATCCGCCGCCGGAGTCCACTTGGAACGCGGAAAGTCTGCGTGAGTCCGTGACCGCGTTCCGCCCGGAACACGGGATGCACTGCGCTTCCGAGGCAACCTGCTCAGCGGCGGCGGATCGCGATGGCGGCGAGGGTCATGAGGGCGAGGGCGGAGGGTTCGGGGCCCACGAAAGCCTCCGGCGATTGGTTTGCGTAGCTGATCGCCTGGCCCGAAATCACGGCCGGGCCGCCCGAGAGGTCGTCGACTCCCAAGTAGACGGTATTTGTCGGCGTGCCTCTTTGCAGGAATCCGGTGGCGTTGTTGAAAATCTGCACGTCGCCGACAGTCCCGCTGATCTCGATCCATCCGAAAAGCCAAAGATCGCCCGCGCGATCCTGGTTGTCGTAGATTCGCACAGAATTTCGCGTCGAAAGGCCGGACTCAAGTGTTGCGACAGCCGGGGACATATCGGCGAAGTTAGAGTTCCAATTCTGTATTCCCGGCGCCGACGCCCAACGTCTGAAAACAGAGGTCGGATTGTCGGGATCGAGATCGATCGTGCGCTGCCAGATGTTTGTGCGCAAGATCATTAGGTTGCCCGTGGTCGCCACAGCGAGATCGATTCGTTTCAGGTCGGTTAGAGTGGTCGTGCCGAGCGGGCTGAGGTCGGCCCACAGATAGAGCCGAAATGAACCGAAACCGCCGGAACTCAACAGCGGATCGGAAAACAAATTGGGCTGGGTGTTCGCCGCACTCTGGTCGTCATTGGCTTCGGAAAGACCTTGCAAAGACAGGAAGTACCTGGCGCTGACTGCGTAGGCTTGAGCGGCGACCAGCGACGCCAAACCGGACCGGAAAGCGAAGTGCCCGAAATTCATGTCGCTCCTCCTCCGCGCCCCGATCCGCAGGCGCACAACCCTCTCCGCAATTCCGCCCCGTCGCGACTGCGGCGGGACGCCGCGTGCGGCCTACAGGGGGCAGGCTATCGGATTTTCGTCATGGGATTCAAGGGAATTTGGGGCGTGTGACGGTCGGGAATTCGCACGGCCTCCGCGCGAACGCGGCGAGAATGCGGGTGGAACGTGCCCTGCCGCGGGCGTTGCCGGATTTCGCGGCGTGGGCTACGGTCGCAGTAGCGGCCGGCGGCGCCGCGACGAACGAATGCGGAGCGCGGTGAGATGGCAGCAGTGATCGACGAACCAGCAACGGGGACGGCGGCGCAGCGCCCGGTGCGGGCGGAGCTCATCGACGAGCTTGTCGCCCACTATGGCGTGGGGCGGAACTATGCGCGGGCCTATGTCGAGTATTGGCAGGAATCGCGCGGGCGGCAGGAAGAGACGCTGGCCGGCATCAAGGCGCGGCCCGATCCGGAGCCGATGTGGTTCGACTACGCGCTTTCGACCAACTATCGCGGGCGAAACCTGTATGCAAACTTTCAGCCGCACTTCGGCGAGCGGCGCGGGCGCTATCTCGATGTCGGCTGCGGCTTTGGCGGGTGCCTGACGGCCTTTGCGGAGCGAGGATTTGATGTGTGGGGCATCGAAGTGGCGCCGGAGCGGATCGCGCTCTCGATCGCCAACTGTGCCGACATCGGTCTGAGCGGGCGCGTCTCGCGCGATGACATCACCGATCCGGCGATCGTGCAGCGGCTGGGCCAGTTCGACGTGATCACCTGCACGGACGTGATCGAGCACGTGCTCGACGTGCCCGGGGCGCTGCGAAACATGAGCCGGATGCTCCGACCCGGCGGCACGCTGATCCTCGAAATCCCCAACATGGACAGCGTGGCCTTTGTCTGCAGCGACGGCCACTTCAACCTGTTCGGCATCACGCAGATCGATCGGCCGACGGCGATCGACTATCACCGCGCGAACTTCGACTTCGACTACGACGTGGGCTATTACCACCCCTTGCGCTACTACGTGAATGAGCTGCGGGCGCTGGGCCTCGCCGCCGAGGGGTTCGCTTCGCCGCAACACGCGCCGCGCTCGCCGGCGGATTGGGTCGGGCAGCGGGCGATGATCTGGGAAGCCTATCAACGGTTTCGCGGGAGCGGCGCGCAGCGCGTTTCGCCGACCGTATCGCGCACGCTGCGGCATGCCGTGGCGCGCTATGCGGCGGAGCTGCGGAGGAATCACTGGCGGCGAGCGGCGGGGCTGCTGCCGGAGGGTCGGTTTGCGACTCGATATCTGACCGACTTCTGGTTTCTGGTTGGAAAGTCGCCGGAGTGAGGTCGCGGCCCAGCGGCTGACGTTCGTCGCAAGACATGGGGGCGGTACGCCGGGTTGCCATCGGCGGGGAAAGAGCGCGTTGGCAAGCCGGGCTCGTTCGCCCGCCGCTCGCGGTGTCCGGAGCGTCGGGCGCGTTATCCTGCGCGAAACACGCAACCGGAGCCATCATGAGCACGCTGCTCGAACGTTTTTGCCGCTATGTGCAGGTCGAGACCACGGCTGTCGAACAGACGACGGACTATCCAAGCTCCAAGGGGCAGCTCGAGCTCGGACGCATTCTCGCGGAGGAATTGCGGGCGATGGGGCTGAAGGACGTGGAGCAGGACGCCCACGGGCTGGTGTGGGCGACGGTGCCGGGCAATGTCCCCGGTGCGCCGACCATCGCCTGGCTGGCGCATGTCGACACCTCGCCTGATTACACCGCCGCCAAGGTCATGCCGATCGTCCACAAGAACTACGCCGGCGACGACATCGCGCTGCCCGGCGATCCGACGAAGGTGATCCGTGTCAGCGAGACGCCGCACCTAGCGAGCTATCGCGGCAAGACGCTGATCACGACCGACGGCACGACGCTGCTGGGGGCCGACGACAAGGCGGGAGTTGCGGTGATCATGACCGCCGTCGCGGCGCTGCTCGCCGACCGAGCGCGGCAGCATGGCCCGATTCGCATCATCTTCACCTGCGACGAAGAGGTCGGGCGCGGCGTGAACAAGATCGAGCTGTCGAAGATCGGGGCGGTGTGCGCCTACACGCTCGACGGCGAGGCGCACGGCTTGATCGAGAACGAGACCTTCTCCGCGGATGGGGCGGTGGTGACTTTTCGCGGCGTAAACATCCATCCCGGCCTGGCGACCGGGCGCATGGTCAACGCCTTGCGCGCGGCCGGATTGTTTCTGTCGCGCCTGCCGCGCGACTTGGCTCCGGAGACGACCAGCGACCGCGGCGGCTTCATTCACCCCTATGGCATCGAGGGCGGCGTGGGGGAGGCGAAGCTGAGGCTGATTCTGCGCAGCTTTGAGACGCTGGCGCTGGGGGCGCATGCCTCGCTTCTGCAACGCATCGCGCAGCAGGTCGAGGCCGAGATGCCGGGGTGCAAAGTCAGCGTCGAGGTGAAGACGCAGTATCGCAACATGCGCGAATACCTCGCCAAGGAGCCGCGGGCCGTGAAGCTCGCCGCCGAGGCGTTTCGCAAGATCGGCATTGAGCCGACTTTTAAGAGCATTCGCGGCGGCACCGATGGTTCGCGTCTGAGCGAGTTGGGGCTGCCGACGCCCAACCTGTCGACCGGGATGCACAATTTCCACTCGCCGCTGGAGTTCGCGGTGCTGGAGGAGATGCAGACGGCGGTCGATATGTTGCTGGAGCTGGCGACGCTTTGGGGGAAGGAGCGGTGAAGGCGGAGTTTCGAGTTGCGAGTGCAGAGTGTCGAGTTCAATGCGGGGTTTTGCGCACG
>JALHOX010000016.1 GCA_022842805.1 Phycisphaerae bacterium
CCGACCGCAGCGGGCGCATCGCCCAGCGACAAGGCCCGTCCGCGCGGATCGACGCTCAGCACGCGGCCCGGCGGTCGCAGGACCGGCGCCCGCGAGAGTCGCAGCTCGGCCGATTGTGGATCGCGGCGATAGTCTTCGCGCCAGTCGATGCTGGTGGCGTCGACGATCTTGCCCATTCGCATGCCGCGTTCGACGAAGGCATCGGCCGCCTGCGATTGCAGTTGTCGCCGCAGGTCGTCGATCTCACGTCGTGCCGCGGCCAGGGCCGACACGCCGTGCATCGCAGGATCGTTGGTCAGCGCGACGGGGCCGAGCGAAACGAGTTGCGAGTATTCCTCGTCGCTCCAGTAGATCACCGGAGAAAAGAAGCGATACTCGCCGCTGCCGATCAGTTCTGCGGCGCGCGCGGTCCAGCGCACATCCGTGGCCCAGAGAACATCGGAGCGCGTTTCGAGTCCGCCGATCCACCCCGCCGCCGGTCGCAAGCCGTCTTCGCGCGTGTTGAACGGGCCGATGCTTTGATGCTCGTAGTCGATCGCCAGCGGCCGCGCCAGGCCGGCGAACCAGCTGGTGGCGGCTTCGGCGTGAGCGCGGGTGAATTCGAAGCTGCGGCCTGCCAGCGGCCGCTCAACCGTGACTTCGCCGAAGGGGATCAGCAGAAACTCGCTGACGGGCGCGCCAAACTCGCTCGCGAGCGCCGCGCTGCCGCTAAACGCGGTTCTCGCCTGTGCGTCGGCCCGTGCGCCGTCGTCCGCGCGTGCGCCACCCTCGCTCTGCGACGCCGGCGCCCCCGGCGCGGCCTCGACGACGGCAGCTTTGCCGTGCTGCCGCGCCGAGACCAGCGCCCCGCCCGCAACCTCTTGGACCGTGCGGCAGGCCGACACTCGATCGAGAGCATCCTGCAACAGTTCGGTCAGCGCCTCGCCGTTTCCATCGACCCCCGCCCGCGCCAGGCGCGTCGCCGAGCGCAGCCGCTCGACGATTCGCGCCTGGGCGAGCGCGTGCAGTGCGGATACCCCTGCCGCACTGTCGCAATCCCGCTTCCGTTTCATCGCCTTCCTCCTCGTTTGAAGTTCATCGATCCTGATTGATTCGCCGCCGTTGCCGTTTCTCAGCCCGCGCGGCAACTCGTTCTGCGACGGCGCACCGGCACAGCGGCGCCCGCTGTACTTGCGGGCGCGGCAGCACCGCCCGGCTGTCCCGCTACCGACGACGGGCCGCCGCGCCGCATGAGTTCGATGTTGCCTTTTTTGTTGAACTGGCCGGTCGGGCGAAAACCCATCTTTTCGTAGAAGCCGCGCGGGTCTCCGCTGCTCATGTCGGCTTTAGCGCGCACCTCGGTCGCGCCGGTGGCCTCGATCAGGGCCTGCCCGATCCGCAGCCCGCGGTAGGCGGGGTGGATGAGGACGTTCACAAGACGGGTGCCCTGCGTCTTGATCGCGATCCCCACCAGCACCCCGCCCAGCTCCGCCAGAAAGACGTCGTGATAGCGCCCGAGAAGCAGATCATCGAGCTGGCCGCGACGGACGAAATAGTCGCGTCGCAGGGCGGTGTCGAAGAAAAAGCGGATCGGCTCGCGATCGACGATGCCGGCCTTGCGCATTTGCAACTCGGCGCGTTCGATCGGGCGCAGCGCAGTGCGCGCGAGTTGGCGGGTGTCTTCGGTCTCGCCGCGCTTGCGGCATGTGTCGCTGGTCGTGGCGTTGTTCACGTCGTCGCCCCCTTCTCGATCACCGCTTCGCCGCCGCGGGCCTCGGGGATTCCGAGCGCCGCGTGAGCCCAGCTGCGCGGCACGCGCAACCCGATCTTGCCCACCGCCGTAGCCAGCGTGTCGGCCAAAACGCGCGTGTCCACCGCCTGGCTGAGCGCCCGTCGAAAGTGCGGGGTCGGCACGCCGGCGCCGAATCGGGCCTGCACGATCGGGGTCAGCAGATCGCGTTCGATCGTCAGCGCCTCGTCGGCGATGTCGTCGATCAAGAGGTCTTCGCGGACGCGATCGTGAATCTCCGCCGCTGCGCGCGAACCGCTCTGGCGGATATCGGTGGTGAGGTGTTGGCCGAGCCAGAGAATCGTGACTTCGGTATTGCAGTATTCCTGCAAGCGCTGATAGAGGCGATCGTTGATTCGCGGCGCGGCGACGATCTTGAGGTCGACGTTTTTGCTGAGCGCCGCGACGGCGTCGGTGCCGAGCGATTTCAGCAGCGTCAGCAGCTTTTGCTGTTCCTCTTCCGAGGCCGTCTGATCGAAGTGCGCCACGCGCAGGGGCATGCCCGCGATCTGCGAATAGATCAGCCAGTCTTTGAAGCTCAGATTTTGGGCGAGGTAGAGCATGAGGCTCGCCCGCAAAAGTCCGCCGGCGAAGGGCCGTGCCGGCGTGGTTCGCGGCTGATGCACAAGCCACTTCGCGGGCTGCTCGTCGAGCGCGATCCCCTCCGTCGCGCTCTCCTCGGTCTTCAGCCGCAATCGCCAGGGCTCTTCGGCCGACGCGAAGAGGCGACCGTATGGCGCGGCCACCAGGTCAACCAGACGCCCTTCTTCCCAGACGAGCTCCGCGACGCCGACGCCGTGACCGATCGCGGAGGCGAGAAAATCAAGCGTGTTACGAAAATTCGGGAGGGATGCGAGTGTGTCGCGGCAATACGCGGCGACTTCGAGCGGATCGGGGCCGGCGGACGCCGCCGATAGCGCGGTTCGCGCCGGCTCGATCTGCCATTGCAGCCCGGTGAGCGCCAGCCGACGGGTGTGCTCGACCGCCGACAGGCGCGGCCAGCGCTGCAGCATTTCGGAAAACAATTCGTAGAGCGATCCCGGCTGACCGGCGTCGGCGGCGTGGAGCAGCGCGAGCGTGCGCTGCGGCGTGAGGCCGACGGTCGGATGTTGGGCCGTCGCGTCGGACCGCGTCGGACGCAGGAAGCGCCCGGATGGCGCGCTCGCCGCGCCGCGGGAAAATCGCGGCAGCAGCGATCCAAGTCGTTGAAGCCAATGTCGCGCGGAGGCGTGAACCTGCGGCATGACGCTACCCCGTGTGGCGTTCGTTGGTTGATCAGCTTTGACCCGCGATCGGCCCGTCGCCGCTCGCGTTCGTCACCAGAAACCTAGACGCGCCTTGCGAGGAATGCGAGCCGTTCTAGAGTTGCAAGGATGGGTCTGTTGGATTCTGGCGGAGCGTGTCGGCGGCGGCGGGCGTCTGATTTGGCGGAAGGCGAGAAGGGAGATTCGAGTTGCGTGTGCAGAGTGTCGAGTTCCAGAGCTCCCCGGGGCGCACCCAACTCCATTCGAATCTGCCCCCTCCCACTCGCCACTCACAACTCGTTTTCGCTCCGATCTACAATGCCCCTGATGAAACGCGGCGTTCTTCTTCTCTCCGGCGGCCTCGACAGCGCGGTCACTGGCGCTATCGCCAACGCCGACGGCTTTGATTTGATCGCGCTCAGCATCTCCTACGGCCAGCGCCATCGCTGCGAGTTGGACGCCGCCCGCGACGTGGCTCGTTCGCTGCGCGTCCGCGAGCATCGCGTGATCGAGCTCGACCTGCGCGGCATCGGCGGGTCGGCGCTGACTGCCGAAATCGCGGTGCCGAAGGACCACGACCCGGCGGCGGGCGAGATTCCGGTGACGTACGTTCCGGCGCGGAACACGATCTTTCTGTCGCTGGCGCTGGGCTTGGCCGAGGCGCGCGACGCGCGCGACCTGTTCATCGGCGCGAACGCGGTCGATTACAGCGGCTATCCCGATTGTCGACCCGAGTTCATCGCCGGCTTTGAGCGGCTGGCAAATCTGGCGACGAAGGCGGGCGTCGAGGAGGGCAAGGCTCCAGCCTCGCCCCATGGCGACCGACCAGGCTTCCGCGTCCACGCACCGCTGATTGCGCTGACCAAGCCGGAAATCATCCGCCGCGGGCTGGAGTTGGGTGTCGATTTCTCGCTCACGCGCAGTTGCTACGACCCCGACACCGCCGGCCGCGCGTGCGGACATTGCGACAGTTGTCAGCTCCGCTTGAAGGCCTTCGCGGCTCTCGGCCGAAATGACCCGGCGCCCTATCAATGACCGCACCCCCGGAACAATCGATCGGCGTTGAGAGCGCGTCACCGCGCTGCCCGCGTTGCGGTTATGACCTCCGCGGCGCCGCCGCGTTCCGCTGCCCCGAATGCGGCCACGCCTATAGCGCCGATGAGCTCGCCCGTGGCGATCTTCGGCTCAATGCGCCGCTCTTGAGCGACTCGTCGAGCTGGCGCCGCCCGCTTTCGCTGCTCGCCGCGGCGGCCCGCGACGCGCTGCACGCGATTGCTCGCCCGCGCTATCCGCTGCGCGAGCTCACTCTGAGCGGAGGAGTCCGTGGTCCGCGCCGCCTGTGGCTCGGCGCGGCGATCGTCAGCGCAATCGTCAACATCGTCGCCTGCACGATCGCGATCGAGCGCTACATCGGCTGCTCGTGGCCTGCCGCCTTTCGAGCCGCCTCCTTGATCTGGACCCCGCTGCTCATCGGCCACGCAGCCATCGTGGCGCTCTCCGGCGCGTGGTGCGTGCGACAGATCATCGCGGCGCGCCACGGCCCGGCGGGCGTCGGTCGTCCCGCTTTGGTATGGGCCGGCGCCCTGATGATGCTTCAGACACTGACGTTTGACGGGATGGTCCTGGTGCGCCCGGACCTGGCGGTGAGCACGACCTGTCTACACTCCGGCTTTGCCGCCGCGTATTCGCTACTAGCCTGCGCGCTCGCGGCGAAAGACCGCCGCTCGCTGCTCTTCATCACGGCGATCCACCTGCTCGCCGCCTTCATCGCTCCGCAACTTTGGCGGCTCAAGCCGTCTGATGGCCTGGCACCGCCGATGTGGATCTACGGCGTGTAGCGCGAAACGGCTGATCGCTCAAACGAATGAACAAACCTTCTTCGCCGCGTCGGTCAGATCCGTCGCCGCGTGAAGCTGCGGGATCGCCGCGTCTTTGAGCATCTTCCGCGCGATCTCGACGTTCGTGCCCTCGAGCCGCACGACGACGGGCACCTTAAACCCGACCTCTTTGGCCGCCTTGATCAGCGCATCGGCGATGACGTCGCACTTCGCGATGCCGCCGAAGATGTTGACGAGGATCGCCTTCACGCGCGAATCGCTCAGGATGATGCGAAACGCCTCGACTGCGCCCTCCGGCGTCACGCTGCCGCCCACGTCGAGGAAATTCGCCGGCTCGCCGCCATGCAGCTTGATGATGTCCATCGTGGCCATCGCGAGGCCCGCGCCGTTTACGAGACAACCGATGTTGCCGTCGAGCGCGATATAGCTGAGGTTGAATTCCTTGGCCCGCAGCTCGTTCGGGTTCTCCTCCGCCGGGTCGAACATTTCCATGATGTCGGCATGACGGAAGAGTCCGTTGTCGTCGAAGTTGAACTTTGCATCGAGCGCGAGGATGCGCCCGTCCTTCGTCTCCACCAGCGGGTTGATCTCGGCGATGCTGCAATCCTTGTCGAGGAAGAGCTTGCCGAGCTTGAGCATGATGTCGCTCGCGGCCTTGGCCTTGTCGCCGCTGAGGCCGATCTGGCTCGCCAGCGCGTCGGTCTGAAATTTCTGCAAGCCCAGGTGCGGATGGAACCAGGCCTTCTTGATCGCGTCGGGGTGCTTCTTGGCGACTTCTTCGATTTCGACGCCGCCCTCGGCGCTCGCCATCAACACCGGCACGCGCTTTGCGCGATCGAGTACGACGCCGAGGTAATACTCCTTGGCGATCTCGACCGCATCCGCGAGCAGCACCTTCCGCACCTTCACACCCTGCGGCCCCGTCTGCACGCTGACCATCGGCTCGCGCAGCATCCGCGTCGCGTGTTGCGCGGCTTCGTCGGCCGTGCCGACCAGCTTCACATAGCCCGCCTTGCCGCGTCCGCCGGCGTGAACCTGAGCCTTCACGACGACCTGCTTCGAGCCGATCTTCTTGAAGACCTTCGCCGCGTCTTCGCCGCGATCAACCACCTCCGAGGGCGGAATCGGAATACCGACGGCGGCCATGATGGAGCGAGCCTGATATTCGTGAATCTTCATGCGGAATGCCTCGTGCTTTTTTCTTTATCCAAGCCGCGTCCGTCAGGGAGCGGTCTTCGGTCGATTTACGAGCGGAAAGAGTAATACCACGCCCCCCAACCGACCAGCGCGCGGAGCGGGGCAGCACCGGCGCGACGGCACCTAGAAGCTCACCATCGGCTTAAACCCGCCATAGCCCATGCGCTTGCAATCAAACGGCGGATCCTTGGGGTCCATCATCGCCGCGATACGCGGGTCCGTCATGATCTTCTTGTTCACGCTGTCGCGATGTTTTTTCGACTTGTACACGATCCACGAAAACACGACCGTCTCATCCGGCTTGCACTTCGCGGACTTCAGCAGCGACAGCGTCGGCGGAATATTCAGATCGTCGCCGAGACACTCGCAGTATTCGAGCGCCCCATACTCCTTCCAGATCTTGCTCGCCTTGATCGCCATCTTCCGATAGGCCGGCAGGTTCTTCTTTTTGATCGGGATCAGGAATCCATCGACATACGCCATGTCCGTTCTCCATGTAGGGTCCGCTGTGCGGACCTCTTCCGCGTCGCGATCACAACGCGCTGCGAAGTAGCGGCCCGCGGCTCGCCGGCCGACAACGCTTCCGCTCGCGCATTCGCGCCGCCGTGCAAGGCTCGCGCCGATAGATTACGTTCTCCCCCATGTTCCTTCGACTCTCCGCCATCCTGGCCGGGCTGGCCGTCGCCGCGGGCGCGTTCGGCGCTCACGCGCTGAAAGAGCACCTCACGCCCGACATGCTCGCGATCTTCGAAACCGCCGCCCGCTATCAGATGTATCACGCGCTCGCCCTGCTCGCCGTCGGCGTGCTCGACGCGGCCCTCGGCCCCTGCCGCACGCGCCGCGCTGCCGGCTGGTGCTTCGTCGTCGGCACGATCATCTTCAGCGGCAGCCTTTACGGCCTCTCGCTGAGCGGCCTCCGTTGGCTGGGCGCCATCACGCCCATCGGCGGGGCGGCGTTCCTGCTCGGCTGGATTCTGCTGGCGACGAGCCGCGCGGGGCCGATCCGCTCATAGCGCGAGGCTCAGGCCTTGCGCGTTAAACGGAACTCGTCCCAGATCGATTCCGATCAGCGCTGTGCCCGTAAGCGACTGGTCAGCGGCGAATCAGAGGCCGCATACATGCGAGGTTCTAACCAAACAGAAGAACCGCCGCCTCATCTCCCTTCAGCGTCCACGGATCCGAGCGTCTCACCCGAATCCCCGACTACACTACGCGGTAAAGAGAAAGCTCCAACAGCCCAAGGACTGCCCATGCCGACCTTCTTCGAAACGCATCACAAAACGCTCGACCAAGCCCTCGAAGCCATTCGCACCCGCGGCTATTTCAGCGCCTATCCAGAAGTGCCCAGCGGCAAGACCTACGGCGAAACCGCCAAGGACGACGGGGCAGCCGCGTTTCAGGCGCGCCTCAACAAGCCCTTCGAGATCGACCAGCCCGGCAAGACCGGCACCGTCGGCGACGAGCGCAGCCCCTTCGGCGTTGCCCTCAACATCAAGTACCCCAAGGCCGACCTGAATGTGCTGCTGCCCGCGATGCAGAAGGCCATCCCCGCTTGGCGCGACGCCGGAATCGAGGCCCGCGTCGGCGTCTGCCTCGAAATTCTGCACCGCCTTAACCGCCGCAGTTTTGAGCTGGCCAGCGCCGTCATGCACACGACCGGCCAGGGCTTCATGATGGCCTTTCAGGCCGGCGGCCCGCATGCGCAGGATCGCGGCCTCGAAGCGGTCGCCTATGCATATGCGGAGATGACCCGCACGCCCGCTGCCGCGACGTGGGCCAAGCAGGTCAGCAAGACCGACACCGTCACGCTTAAGAAGACCTATCAAATCCTGCCGCGTGGCGTCGCCGTCACGGTCGGCTGCTCGACCTTCCCGACCTGGAACGGCTACCCCGGCATCTTCGCCAGCCTCGCGACGGGCAACGCCGTCTGCGTGAAGCCGCATCCGCTGGCGGTGCTGCCGCTGGCGCTGTCGGTCGAGATCGGGCGACAGGTGCTGCGCGAGGCGGGCTTCGATCCGAATCTGCTGACGCTCGTCGCGGACAGCGCAGCCGCGCCGATCACCAAGGAACTCGTCACGCGGCCCGAGGTGAAGATCGTCGACTACACCGGCTCGTCCGAATTCGGCACGTGGATCGAGCAGAACGCCAAGCAGGCTCTCGTCTTCACCGAAAAGGCCGGCGTGAACTCGACCATCGTCGACAGCATCACCGACCTCAAAGCGTTCACGGGCAACCTGGCCTTCTCTCTCTGCCTCTACTCGGGTCAGATGTGTACGACGCCGCAAAACATTTTCATCCCGCGCGACGGCATCCTCGTCGGCGGCGAAAAGAAGAGCTTCGACGACGTGGCGGGGGCGATCGTGAAGGCGGTTGATTGGTTCCTGAGCGAGCCGGCCCGCGCCAGCGAGGTGCTCGGCGCGATTCAGAACGAGCGCACCGCCGCCCGCATCCAGCAAGCCCGCACCGAAGGCGGCACGATCGTGCGCGATTCGGCGGCGATGAAGAACGACGCCTTCCCCGAGGCCCGCGTCCATTCGCCGCTGATCGTGAAGCTCGACGCATCGAAGGACGCGAAGCTCTTCAGCCGCGAGATGTTCGGCCCGATCACCTATCTGATCGCGACGCGCGACACCGCCGAGAGCATCGCGCTGGCCGCCAAGACCGCCCGCGAGCACGGCGCGATCACCTGCGGCATCTACTCGACCGACGCCGCCACGCTGAAGCGGGCGCAGGCCGAGATGGCCGACGCGGGCGTGGCGACGAGCTGCAACCTGACCGGCGCGATCTACGTCAATCAGGCTGCGGCGTTCAGCGATTTCCACGTCTGCGGCGCGAACCCGGCGGGCAACGCGACGCTATGCGACGGTGCGTTTGTTTCCAACCGCTTCCGCGTGGTGCAGAGTCGCGAGATGGCGAGCGTGTGAGCGCGGAAGACGTAGTGACGACGCGCGAACTGGCCGACGCGGATCGCGCGTGGGCTGTGGCTCTGTTCACGCTCCATTTCAGCGACGCCGTCATCGGCTCGCGAGGGGCGTGGTTTGATACACGCTTGTTGCCCGGATTCGTCGCCGAGCATCAGGACAAGCTCGCCGGCGTACTGGTGCATACTCCGCTGTCCCGAGGCATCGATTGCGAAATCGTCGCGCTGGTCAGCGAAATCCAGCGCGTCGGCGCGGCGACGGCCCTGCTCTCCCGGTGCGTGACCGCGGCGCGTATGGCGGGCTCCAGGCGCGTCTTTCTTACCACGAGCAACGACAACATCGACGCGCTTCGCTTCTACCAGAGGCGCGGCTGGCGAATCGTCGCCGTGCATCGCGATTCGATCTCACAGGCGCGGGCGGAAAGGCCGTCGATCCCGCTGGTCGGGCACCACGGGATTCTCATCGCCGATGAACTGGAGCTGGAATACTTCGGCGAGACCGTCGGCTCCGCGATCACACCGACTCACGCTTGAGCGACGGCGACGCCGCAGCCTCGGCGGCCTCTGCTATAATTCTCTCTTGAACGCCTAGGGGCGGCCCGCTGCGGCGGGCCTGAGATGTCGGCGCGGACGCCGGCAGACCCTTTGAACCTGATCAGCGTTGAGCTGCGCCACGACTCTCGGAGCGTGGTGTGTCACTGCTCTGCGAGCAGTGCAATTCGCGAGCGAGCACGATCATCGTGCCGCGACGCGAGGCAGCCGGCTGCGTAGGGAAGGATCCATGAACCCGCCCAATCGCAATCATCTTTCTCGCATCTTGCTGGGTCTTGCCGCATCGGCAGGGATCGGCTGTGCGATCGCTGCTCTTGCTCCGACTGACGCCGGGAAGAACTCCGACCAAGCCCCGGTGTTGGTGATCTGGCACAACCCCGGCAACAGCATCAACGCGGATCAAGGGCTGGAGTTCGCCATATGGGAGGATGGCGGCATGCTCTTTTCGGCCGGCGGTGCCTGTTCTCCGGGCAAGCACCTTTTGGCTGGAAGTTGCGAAAAAGACGAGGTTCGAGTGCTTCTCAATGCCGTCCACGCCACCGGATTCGCTGACTTGCAGCGGGATTGGGCGGTTCCATGCTCGTCTTCGACCACGATCGTTTTCCGCTCTCAGGGTCGTGTCACGCGGCGGACCTGGCACGAAAACCTGCGGCCGGGCTTCGGCGGCGACATCAACGTAGATGCCGACTATCGCAAGTTCATTAGTTCTTGGAAGCGCGTTCGCGGCGCAGCCTCGTCTGTTGCGCCGAAGGAGGTTTATGCGATCGCCGCAGATGCCGCGGGAGACGTCTATCGTGGCTATGACATCACAGAGCCTCGTCGCACGAAGTGGTGGCGTGATTAGCGCCGGCCGCAACGCGGTCATCGCTAATCGTCGCTTCGCGCTGCGGATTCAGCCGGGCGGTTGCGTAGCTGGTGGTATGAGCAACCGTCAAACTCCTGGCGAACCGCGTGCGATCGGATTCGATGGCGAGACCGACTCCAACGATTCGACCAGCAGGACGCGCCCCGAAATTGTCTTCGGCGACCTGCTCGACCAGTCGGTCGATGTGATCGTCAACCCGTGGAATCGCAACTTCATCCCTTGGTGGCTACTGCTTCCTCAGGGCGTGAGTGGCGCCATTAAGCGACGGGCCGGGCTCGCCCCATTCCGCGAACTCGGCCGCACCGGGCCACTACCGCTCGGCCACGCCCGCCTGACTGGAGCCGGGCGGCTGCCGTTTCGCGGGATTGTCCATGTCGCCGGCATCAACATGTTTTGGCGTGCATCGCCTGAATCGGTCTGCGACTGCGTTAAGAATGCGATGAAGCTGGTTGACGAACACGCGTTCACATCGGTCGCGTTTCCGCTGATCGGAGCGGGCAGCGGCGGAATGAACGAGGAACGATCGCTCGCCGCAATGATGCGGGGATTCGAATCGTGTTCGTCGAAGGCAGCGGTTTTGGTCGTGCGATGGTCACGATGACGGGCGATGCATCATGCTTCAGGGCGCGACTGAATGCACAGTCCGTAACGCGGCCATCGCACAAGGGCCTGGCCATTCAAAAACAATGGAGCCTTGTGGTGAAGTATCGAGTAGCAACGTCGATTGCCTCGTGCCAGCGGCCGCACGCCGCCCCGAGATTTATCGTTCGAAGACTGGCGCGCGTCATATTCGTCCTGCTGCCGTGCATCGGATTTGGCCCAACCATCGGCTGCCTTGGTCCCGACCCGAATGATCCGAACATCAACCCGAAGGCACGACATCAAATCATGACCACCGCCGCCGTGGCGCGGCTGGCCAGCTGCGCGGAGCAAGCCTACGAGCGTTCAGTGACGCGGCGCATCAACCCACAGAATGGCATTCTAGAAACCGTATGGACATACGGACTCCGGCAGCCGTGTGTAATGCCAACTCGAATCGTAGTTTCGTATGACAGTGTCTCGCGAATTGCGCAAGTTGATTAGCCCGAAGCCGAATTCCCGCGCCGATCAAGTTTATTGACATGAGGAATTGATATGACCCAGCTCGAACTCGCCCGCCAGGGCCTCATCACTCCCGAAATGGTCCGCGTCGCGATTCGTGAGAATCAGACGCCGGAATTCATCCGTGACTGCGTCGCCCGCGGCACGGTCGTCATTCCCGCCAACATCCGCCATCTCGCGGGCAGCGGCGGCGCGGCGCCGTCGGCCGAGTGGATCGCGCGTCGCGAGCGATTTTGCCGCGAGTTCGGAGCCGCGAATGGGCAGATGCCGAATGCAGAATTCAGAATGCAGAACGGCGCTGCCGCACCCGCCCGGGCGAACGGAAACGGCAACGGCCACGCCAATGGCAACGGCCGCTCGCTGAATCTGCTACAGCCCGGCGCCGCGAAGAAGCGCCCCGCCTCCCCTACCGCCGGCGGCTTCGGCGTGTGGTCCGCCAATTCGCTATCGGCTATTCGCAATTCGCAATTCCCCTATCCGGCGGAGGTCGCCGGCCACCCGACGCACACGCCCGGCTCCGCCTACTGGGTCAACCAGACCGTCGCCCAGCGCCGCGTCTGGATCGAAGACGCCGCCCATTGCCGCGGCGAGCGGGCCGCGAAGCATCTCGACCCGACCGGCATCGGCCGCCCGATCACCACCAAGATCAACGCCAATCAAGGCGCATCGCCCGTCAGCAGCGACACGCGCGAGGAGCTGGTGAAGCTGCGGCACGCGATTCTCTACGGCGCCGACACGGTGATGGACCTCAGCACCGGCGGCAAGCTCGACGAGTGCCGGCAGGTGTTGATTGACAACAGCACCGTCCCGGTCGGCACGGTCCCGATCTATAGCATGATCATTGGCAAGAAGATTGAAGACCTCGACTATGACACGATTCTGAAGACGATCGAACACCAGGCTCAGCAAGGCGTCGATTACTTCACGATTCACGCCGGTGTGCTGAAGGAACACCTGCCGCTGATCCGCAACCGCGTCTGCGGCCTCGTCAGCCGCGGCGGCAGCCTGCTGGCGAAGTGGATGATTCACCACAACAAGCAAAACCCGATGTATGACCTGTTCGACGAGATTAGCGCCATCATGCGGCAATATGACGTAATCTATAGCCTCGGCGACGGCGTTCGCCCCGGCGCGTTGGCCGACGCGAGCGATCCGGCCCAGCTTGCCGAGCTGCACGTACTCGGCGAACTGGTTCAACGGGCGCGCGAGGCCGGCGTGCAGGTGATGGTCGAGGGGCCGGGCCACGTGCCGTTGCATGAAATCGCCTGGAACATGGAACACCAGAGATCTGTCTGCGACGATGCGCCGTTTTATGTACTCGGCCCGCTCGTCACCGATGTCTTCCCCGGCTATGACCACATCACCAGCGCCATCGGCGCCACCGAGGCGGCCCGCGCGGGCGCCGCGATGCTCTGCTATGTCACGCCCAAGGAACACGTCGGCCTGCCTAAGGCCGACGACGTCAAGGCCGGCTGCATCGCTTACAAGATCGCCGCCCACGCCGGCGATATCGCCCGTGGAGTCAGCGCCGCGCGGCAGTGGGACGATGATCTGAGCAAGGCCCGCGCCGCGTTGAACTGGCCCAAGCATTTCGAGTTGGCGTTCGACGGCGAGACGGCCCGCGCCTTGCACGACGAAGACCTCGAAGTCGACACCGATTTCTGCGCCATGTGCGGCCACGACTGGTGCAGCATGCGCATTAGCAAGGAAATCGTCGAATGGGCCAGCGGAAAGGCCGATGGCTATGTGCCGGAGAAGGCCGCCGCAAAGAGTCCGGGCATCACCGAGGAAGGGCGAAAGCTCCTGGCCCAGCGCGCCGCCGCGGCCGGCCTCGACGCCAACGAACTCACACCCGAGCAGATCGCGATGCTGGCCCACAAAGGCAAGAAGCACGATTGCCACAGCGACAAAGTGGCGGACGCGGCGGAGGCGCGGCGGGTGCAGTCGGAATTGCTCGAACGAGCGTAGTTGATAGACTCACCGCCAAATGCGGCGGCCGACATCTGAGCTTGCGATCGGCGTCAGCCCGCTTATAGACGACGCGGTGTTCTGAGGCATAGCGGTGGCAATACCAACGGCGTTTCTCGATCTGGTGCAACACCCCGCGCCGGGTTTGCACTTCCCCGCTCATGAAGTCGCCGGAACCCCCGAGCGCGTACTGCCGTCACCGCATCGGCTTCATAGGCCGGCGAGTGCGGCGGCTCTGCGCAAGCTCGATCAGTTCCTCGCCGCCGCCCCGGCTGAAGCCGCCGCCGAGCTGCGCGAGTTCTACACCCGCTGGAACGGCGCCGATCTATGCTGTCTGCCCGACGGCCGCGAACAGGTCGGCATGCTTTCGCTATTGCCGATTCAAGGTTGGAAAGCGGCAACGGAAATGGTCACCGAGGGTCCGCTTTCCTACTGCATGAAAAGGCCGGACGGCAAGCCGTTCTGGGCACCTGAGGATGTCGTCGTCATCGCCAGCGCCCAATCCGAAGAAACGCGGCTCGTCCTGGCGATGGCCGGCCAGTGGGACGACGGCCCACTCGCCGGGCGCATCTGCTACGTCGCGATGGACCCGGTCCACGCCGCCGGCCAGCCCATCGCCGACGGCTTTTTCGATCTGCTGAAGCGTTTCGCGAAAGACCCCGCAGCGTTTCTAGAGCACATCAGCTCAACGTACTTTGTAAAGACGCGCAAGGGCATGTGGGGTGACGTCGCCGATCGATACTTGCCGGACTACCGCACGACCTAAGGCGCGTTGGTCTCAAATTGGGAGGCGGGTCGCTGTCACTCACCGTCGATTTCCGTAAGACATCGACGGAGAAACATGCGCGAAACCCCGGCCCAACCGTGCGACTGGTGCGGCTATGACCTAACCGGCCTGCCGGCCAACCACGTATGTCCTGAGTGCGGCGTGGCAGCCGCCGATCCTGCGATGCAATCGCAGGCGGAAGAGTGGTTCGTGGGCCGGGGCGGGCGATGGCTGATCGATCCGCCGCGTCGCGTCGTCCGCTTTGTTCATACGCCCCGCTGCACGCGGGTCGCCCTCCGCCGCTACGCGGCTTACATCCTCATCCCGCTGCTGGCATACGCGGCATGGCTCTGCTTGTGGTGTCAGTTCGGTTATCTACCGACCTACAGCCGCTGGTGGGAGTTAGATGACGAGCCTGGAGTACGACGCGATCCGGATCGGACCAACGGATGCAGCCTCGCGCTGGGCGATCATTCGACGCGCATTCGCCCCTACCTTCCCGAACGATCACTCACTCCTTGGCACAACGGACGGTTCCATTGGGACGTGGCATCGACCACCGTTATTTGGGCGGGCCACTGGCCGCGGTCTGAGTTCTGGCGCTGTCCGGCTAGCATTCTCGCTGCGACGCTGACATGCCGCGTCTCGCTCACATTGGCTCTCGGCGCTTGTGCCCTACTTTCAACCCGCAACGTCAGTCGAAGAATCCTCTGGCGGTCCGCGTGGAATTTGTCGAGCGCGCAGCTGGCGACGTTTCCAGTTGGAATCGCGATTCTGTCCGCACTGGTCCCTCCCCTGGCGATCGCGGGAATGTACGCCGAGCATTCGACGCTCACGGCCGTTTTCATGATTGCAACACTGCTGTCGATTGCAGTCCAGCCGCTTTGCGCAGCCTATCTGAGCGCGGCGATCGGAGATTCTTGCGGATGGCATGCGTTCCGAGTCGGTGGACGCGCACTCTGCTTTGGACTCTGGTTGCTGTTCATCGGCGCGATCGTCGTCTGCGCCGCATGTGTTTTCCTTACTTCAGACGCAATATTCCAGCGATACTTGCGCTGAGGGCAATCGACGCCCCGTGCTACCATTTTGGGCCGGATGATGAACCAATGTCAAAGCAGCGCCGCAAAGACCCCGCCCAGCTCTCCCTCTTCGACCTCGCGCCGAACAGCGCCCAATCCTCGCCGCGCCCCGAAGGCGATCAGTCGGCGACGCCCGAGACGCTCGTCCAACCCGCTCCGCTCGCCCACGACCTCGCTGCCGTTTCCGCCGCACTCCCGCCGACCGTCCACCTCGGCACCTCAAGCTGGTCCTTCCCCGGCTGGGCCGGCATCGTCTACGCCGACCCGGCGAGCGAAAAAGACCTCGCCCGCGAGGGCCTTCGCGCCTACGCCCAGCATCCGCTCCTTCGCGCCGTCGGGATTGATAAAGCCTACTACGCCCCCGTCTCCGAAGCCGAGTTCCGCCGCCTCGCCGGACAGACGCCGCCAGGCTTCCGGTTTCTCGTGAAAGCGTTTGACGGCGTCGTCTCGCCCACGGTGCGAAACTTCAGCAGCAAGCGGCAGTCGCCGCCAAAACCCGCCGAACCAAACCCGCGCTTCCTGGAAACCCAGTTCGCCATCGATACCGTCGTCGAGCCCTACGTCCGCGGTCTCGGCGAACGTGCCGGTGTGCTCGTATTTCAGTTTTCGCCGCTCAGCCTGCGCCAGCTCGGCGGCGTCGGCGGCTTTCTGGATCGCCTCGCGGCGTTCCTCTCTGCGTTGCCGCGCGGCCCGGCGTATGCCGTCGAGATCCGCAATCGCGAGCTTTTCACGCCCCCATACCGCGACATGCTGGCCGCCGTCGGCTGCGGCCATTGCTACAACGTCCACCCCTCGATGCCCTCGATCGCGAAACAGGCCGAGCTGATCCCGATCGAGCGAAACGCACCCACGAACAAAACAGACACCCCGTCGAGCCCCCGCCCCATCGCCGTCCGCTGGATGCTCCATGCCGGCGAACGCTACGAATCCGCCCGCGAGAAATACGTCCCGTTCAACCAACTGGTCGACGAAGACTCCGACAGCCGCACCGCCGTCGCCGACCTCGCGAGAATCGCCGCCGGGCAAGAGCGGCAGATCATCGTCATCGTCAACAACAAGGCTGAGGGCAGCGCCCCGCTCTCCTGCTTCAGGCTGGCGCGCGAGATCATCGGTGATCAGCGCGATCGCGATCTGCAACAACGTCCGCCGAGCCGCTGAGCGCCCCGTCTCGATCGGGTTGCCGACATCACCTGAAAACGCCCGCCGCCGCGCATTAAAGAGGCGCGGCGGCTCCCCAAACTCACGCATCACCGGCCCGATCACGCACCGGTAAGTAGAGCGACGAACGCTCCGATGTCGCCCACGGTCACAAAACCGTCGCCGTTCGTGTCGGCGTTGTTGATGTCACAATCCGGATACTGAATCGCGTATTGCGCCGGCTGCGTCAGAGCCAGCACAAATCCACCAATGTCGCCGACGGTGACGAAGCCGTCGCAATTCATGTCGCCGATCAGCCCGTCGCACACATCCGGGATTCCGTCGCCGTCGCTATCGGGCAGCGCCGCGGCCGTCGCGTTGAGGTAGACCGAGATGTCGCCCCCGTTGCCGTTACTTACGACCAGGTCCGCAGGGCCGGTCCCATCGAACGACGTCGCGACGAGGTCAAGCGGGAACAAACCGGTCCGGCGTTGCGACGTGCGACGCCATTCGCCATTCGGAAATTGCGCCAGGATCGTGATCTTGTCGCCGCCGAGTTCGGCGGTAGCGAGGTCAACAAGTCCGTCGCCGTTCAGGTCCGCAGCGGCGATCCCAATCGGCAGGATGCCGGCCGGTATCGAGGTCGCCGGCGCGAAAGTGCCGTTGCCGTTGTTCTTCAACACGCTCGCCGTCGGACCATTGAAGTTGGCGGAGGCAATGTCCAGATCGCCGTCCCAATCGATATCGACCGCTTCAAGATCGATCGGCGTTTCGGCCGGGCCGAAGCTGTTCGCTGACGCAAACGTACCGTCGCCGTTATTCAGGTGGATGTCGATGCTGTCGCCGAAGGCGAAGCGGGCAACCGCGAGGTCCGGGCCATTCACGCCGTCGAAATCGCCGCAGATAACGTCCTGCACAAACGAATCCTGCGGCAGCGCGCCGAAGAACGCGAGATCGCCGCCGGTGTTGCGATAAAGATGCACGGCTTCGGTCGTGCCATTATGAAGCACTGCCAGGTCCTGCAGCCCATCGCGATCAAAGTCGGCCACGGCCATCGAGATCGGCGCATCGGCGACATTCAAAATTCTTTGATACGCGATGGCCCCCGTGCCGTCGTTGAAGAACATTCGCAGCATGTCGTCGCCCTCGACCGAGAGCACCAGATCCGGCCCGTCGATGCCGTCGAGATCGATCGGCTCCACATCATTGAAGAATGGACCCGCCCCATACAGCATCTCCGGACCGAATGAACCACTGCCGTCGCCGAACCGAACTGACAGCACCTGCTCAAAAGCTCCCGCTACGCAAAGATCCAGGTGGCCATCCCGGTTCATATCTACCACAGTAATTCCGTTCGGCCCCGAACCCTGACCCGAGCCGACCGGATAGCGCTCCTCGTCGCCGAACGCCGGCGGCGGGAGGATCTCGCATTCGTCCGGAATGTTGTTGCCGTTGCAGTCATCGCTCGTGAAGAAGACGTGAATGTCGCAATCGTCGGGGAATCCACTGCCGTTGCAGTCGTCCTCGCAAACATCGGGCACGCCGTTCGCATTGCAATCGGCAGCGCCATTCGCAATGTCGCATGAATCCGGAACACCGTTGCCATCGCAGTCCGCCGCGGTTCCATCGCGAATGTCGCACGAATCCGCAATGCCGTTCAGATTGCAATCCGGCTCGCATTCATCCGGAACGCCGTTGAATGTGCAGTCGCCGCTCGCACCGGATGCAATATCGCACTCATCCGGAACGGCGTTCTGATTGCAATCCTGGCTATTGCCCATCGCAATGTCGTCCGCGTCGGGCACGCCGTTCTGATTGCAGTCGCTTATGCCCTGGCACTCATCCGGCACGCCGTCGCCGTTGGCGTCCTGACTGATGCCGTTGAGGATGTCGAGGAAGTCGGAATCTCCGTTCTGGTTGCAATCGCCGAGATCGCATTCATCGGGAATGCCGTTTGAGATCACGTCCAAGCTGTTGCCGTAGAAGATGTCGCAGGTGTCCGGAATGCCGTTCAGGTTGCAGTCATTAAATGGCGGGACATAGCCACACTCGTCCGGCCGGCCATCCCCGTCGCAATCCTCGCTCGTGAAAAAGACCCCGATGTCGCACTCGTCGGGAACCCCGTTCTGATTGCAGTCCTGGCTCGTGCCGAAAAAGATGTCGTCCGAATCCGGCACTCCGTTCGAATTGCAATCCCCCGCTGGCGTCCCTGCGAAGGCTGTAGCGCAAACCCCCGCCATGATTGAGAGCCCAATTGCTAACTGATTGCGGCGCATAGACATAGCTCGACTCCTCCGAGGCGAACCGGCGCGGAGCGCGGTTGGCGACCCTCTCCCGAGTCGCTCGCAGGAAGTGGCCGCGCGGCGGTGGTCCACCCCCCAGTAGCGGTGGCCCTGCGGCGTTCTGACAAAAATTGGTCCGGATACTGACTGGCCGCTCGCTCAAACGGCGTGCGATCGCGATTCGATCGATAGCTCGCGGACCCTGGCCCGATCACAATCCGCCAGATGCCGACTCTCTGGCTCGGCCCCGCACTTTCCGCGACCGCCGTCGCCGCGCTCGTCGCCGCCTTCATCTGCGGCCGGACCCGACCGCGCGCGGCGCTGGCGGCGATCCTCGTCTTCGGAGGCATGCTGCGTCTGGCGGCGGCGACGCGCCCGGGCTTGAACGAGTGGGACGAGCGCTATCACGCCCTCGTCGCGAAAAACCTGCTCGAAGATCCCTGGACTCCGCGGCTCTACCCCATCGCTCCGCTCGACCACGACTATCGCGACTGGCACGCCAACTATGTCTGGCTCCACAAGCCGCCGCTCGCACTCTGGCTCATCGCGCTCAGCCTGAAACTCTTTGGCGTTCACGAACTCGCCGTGCGATTTCCCAGCATCTTGCTGACATCGTTCGCCACCTGGCTGACCTACGACATCGGCCGCCGCCTGATTGGTCGCCGCGTCGGGCTTACCGCCGCCCTGCTCCACGCCGCCAACCCGCTGATCGGCAAGCTCGCGACCGGCCGCATCGCCACGGATCATGTCGACGCCATCTTCTCATCGCTCGTCACGCTCGGCGTCTGGTCGATCGTGGTTCTCTCGAGCCGCGCCGCCCTCGTCCGCGGCTTAACCGTCGGCGTCTTCGCGGGCCTGGCGGTTCTCACGAAATGGGCGACGGGGCTGCTACTGCCGATCCTTCTAATCGTCGCGTCGCGGCCGCGAAAATCCACACCAAACCCGCGAGCGGGATTGGCGAGGGCGTTTATTCCCGCGCTGCTGGCCGCCGCTATCGCAATCGGCATTGCGCTTCCTTGGCGACTGCACACGCAATCGCGCTTCCCGCGCGAAGCCGCGCACGAAGCCGCCTACAACTGGGAGCACATCTGGACCGCCGCCGAAGGGCACGCCGGCGGACCGCTCTTTCACCTGATTCACCAGCCGCGGTTCTTCGGCGAGTTGATCTGGCTTGCGTTGGCCTGGCACACGCTCGCGCTGCTTCGCCGCCGCCGCTCGCCCCGGGGCTGGTGGCTGCTGCTGGCCTGGTGGCTGATCCCCTATCTCGCTTTCTCACTCGTCGCGACCAAGATGAAGGGATACATCGCACCCGCCGCACCCGCAATTTGCCTGATCGCCGCCCATCATTGGTGGTGGCTGCACTCCATCGCCGACCGCCAGTCTCGCCGAACATTCGCGCCGCTGCGCGGGTTGCTGCTGATCGCGCTCCTGCTCCTGCCGCTGAAGCAAGCCGCATCGCTGCTGGAGATCGATTGGCAGACGCCCGACACAGCCGGGCGGCGGGCGGCGATCATCGCGGTCGTTCGCCAATGCGAGCCGCGCCCCACGGCGCTCTTCAATATGCCGCTCCCGATCGAGGCGATGTTTCATGCCCGCACGCCGCTGATCGCCTATCCGCATGCCCCCAGCGACGACGACCTCGCTCGCGTCCGCGCCGCCGGCTTCGAACCCGCGATCCTCGACCGCCCCGACGAGCCGCCGGCGCGACCGGACCTTGCGGGAGTTTGGCGGATTCGGGCCGAGGCAAGATAGGCAAAGCGGTCGCGGTCGTTCGAGAACTTCCCCGATTCGAGTTGTCAGTTGCGGGAACGCTGCCTAACGTGGCGACTCGATGCTCGCACAATGGACAACTAGGGTTCTCGCGCCGCTGGGCGGCGGCTACGGCCTCGTCGAGGTGTTGATCGAGCTGTTGCTGATCGGCATCGCGGTGCATTGGTGCGCCACGGTGCTGCGCGGCACGCGCGGCACGCGTCCTCTGCGCGGCCTGTTGCTGCTTCTGATCGCCGTCACGCTGCTGGTGCGTGTCCTCGCGGCACGGCTGGGGTGGACGAGGCTCGAGTTCCTCTATCAATACTTCGTCATCGGCATGGTCTTCGTCGCGCTCGTGGCGTTTCAGCCCGAGCTGCGGCGCGCCCTGCTCCGCTTTGGCGATGTCCGCGTCGCGCGGCGCGAGCGTCCGCGGGCGAAGATGATGGGCGCTGTGCTGAAGTCAGTCGGATATCTGTCCAAAAATCGCTACGGCGCCCTGATCGCGATCGAGCGCGGCGTGAATCTCCAATCGTGGGCCGACACCGGCACCCACATGAACGCAGAGTGCACGAGCGAGCTGCTGAATTCGCTATTTTTCCCAAACTCGCCGCTACACGATCTGGGCGTGATTATCCGGCAGGATCGCATTTTGGCTGCGAACTGCCAATTTCCGGTGGCCGAAGGCGACGAGATCGATCCGACCCTCGGCAGCCGACATCTCGCCGCGGTCGCAATGAGCTATGAAACCGACGCGCTGATCGTCATCGTGAGCGAGGAGAGCGGCGCGATTTCTATCGCCGACAATGGCGAATTGAAGCGATTCCTGTCGCTCGACGAGCTGGATGCGGAACTGGGCGTCCGACTGGACGCGAGCGGCGAGACCGGGGCGGCGGGCGGCGGCAAGCGCATTCTGCGTCGCATACGTCATGGCGCTGTCGTCCTGGCGCTCACGGGGGCCATTTGGTATGTAGCAGACCAGGCCGCGCAGACGCAGGTCGACGGCGCGAAAATCGCGCTCACGATCGAGCCGCGCAACGCCGACCGGCTGGTGGACATCATCACGCCGCAGCCGGCGGTCTTCAGCGTGTCGCTGCGTGGCACGACGCGCGCCGTGAGCTGGCTGCGTACGGCCACCTCGGAGAGCCCGCGCGAAGTGAATTGGCTGCTGAGCGAAGACCAGGAAACGGGCGAACGACGCGAATCGGTGGCAGAAATCTTGTCGCGCTCCACCGATCTCACCAGTCGCGGCTTGCAGGTGATCGACGCCAGCCCGCCGGATATCGAGTTCGTCGTTCACGAGATCGTTTCGGCCCGCTTGCCCGTCCGCGTGGTTTCGCCCGACGCGGAGGTGGCCGATATCGCCGTTGAGCCGGCCGAAGTTTCGATTACCGCACGCGCGAATGAACTGGCCGCGGTGCCCGAGTCGCAGCGTTTTGCGACCGTTTCTCTCGCGGGCCGCGTCGAGGCGGTCGGCACCGAGCAGACGGTTCGGATCGAAAAACTGCCGATCGCCGATCGCGTCGGCTCCGCCCGCATTAGCGCCACGCCGACCGAAGTAAGCGTCTCGGTCCGCGTCATCGGAGCGCGAATGACGCGCCGTGTGACGGGCGTCGCCGTGAGCTTTCTGACCACGCCGGGCATGCAGGATGACTATGTGATCGATCGCCGCGATCCGAACGAACTTCTGATCGATCTGAATGTGGAGGGCGACCGGCGCGTCGTCAGCGGGCTGACGGCCGCCGACGTGCTGGCGTGGGTGCCGATCGATCGCAGCCTCGCGACCGCAGGCGAGGAATTCGCGCCACAGGAGGTTCAGTTGCGCCTGCCGCCGGGCGTGTCGGCGGTCGGGCCGCCGCGGGTCGTCCATCTGCGCCTGCGTCCACGAGAGAAAGCATCGCCATGAAGGCCGACGTGCCGACGACTCTGCCGATTCTCGCCCAGGGCGCGGGGTGGGTGGCGCTCGACAAACCGAGCGGCAGCGCTCCGCCCGAGAGCGGCCCCGAAGCGCGCGCGTTGCTGGCGGCGGCGGGCATCGCGGTCGAAGAACGATCGTCGTGGCGCACAGTGGCGCGCACCGAGCGCGACGCCAGCGGAGTGCTGATCATCGCTCAGGCCGATGTGCACGCCGCCATCATGGCGCAGCTGGCCGATGGCAGCGCCACTCGCGAACACGAGGCGCTGGTGCGGGCGTATGTGGTCGAAGACGAGTGCACGATCGACCTCCCGCTCGACTATGACAAGCGCGCGGGGCGTATGCGCATCCGCCGCAACGGCGGCGAGCCGGCGATCACCACGATTCGCGTGCTGGAGCGCGTCGCCGGCCACACGCTGCTGTCCTGCGTCGCCCGGCCGGGCCTGTTGCACCAGGTGCGCGTTCATCTGCAATCGGCGGACTATCCGCTCGCCGTCGACCCGGTTTATGGCGGCGGGGAGCATGTGCTGCTGTCGGAGTTCAAGTCGGACTATCGCGCCAGTTCTCGACATGAGGAGCGCCCCCTGCTCTCGCGACTGTCGCTGCACATCGCGCAGATCACGTTTGTCGATCCGGCCACTAGCGAAACGACGAAGGTATGTTCGGAGCGTCCGAAGGACATTCGCGCCGCGTTGACGCAACTCGCACGATGCGGGGCTCCGCGTCGCGGGCGCGGCTCGGCCCGCGGGTAGCGCGGCTCTTCAAGCGGCGCTATCCCTGATCGCGCGGCACGATGGTCAGCCCAAAATCGCGCATTTCGTAGATCGTCAGCCCATCGACCGACAGGAACCCCTGAGCGACGACCTCGCCGTTCGCCGTACCGTCGGGGCCGCGAAACGCGCGGATCGCCGCTTCCACCGTCACCTCGCGATTCGCGGGCACGACCTGCCCGCGATAGAGCCAGGTATGCGGCTGATGCAGCCGAGCGCCGAACCGATGCGTCGCGCGCGTTCGCTCGTCGAGCCGCCCGATCGCCGCAAATTTCAGCAACTGCAGCAACGACTCGAGGCCGAGCGAGCCGGGGCAAACCGGATCCTGATAGAAATGGGCCGCGAAGAACCACTCTTCGGACCGCACTCGCTTGCTGCCGCGCAAATAGCCAAGCCCATCGGGCCCGCCGCCGGGCTGATCTGCAATGACGGCGTCGACCATCCGCCAGGCGGTCGCCGGCATGACCAAGCGATCAAACCCGCGATCGGCGAAGTCGCTCAACATCTCGGCGTCTTCGGGCGTGACCGGCATGTCCGGCTCAAATTCGTGCTGCGCGTCGAGCGGCGCCGCGCCGGCGCGCCACTGCTTCAGCGTCTTCGCCGCGTCGCGCAGCCCGACCTGATTGGACAGCGCCTCCCGCGTGAAAAAGCCGAAGCTCGTGTCGCCCGAGTACACCAGCCCGGCCCGGCTCCAAACCTGATAATCGAACTTTTGAATGATCATGCCCGCGGCTTCGGAGCAATCGGTCATGCGGACGCGCGTCGTGAGCGTGCCCGCGCCGGGAAAAAGCTCCAAATGCTGCGTCGCCGTCCCGCCGAGATTGCGGAATGAAAGATCAACGCTGCTTCGCAACGCCGAGCCGAGGAAGGCCGCCAGCCAGCCGCAGGGTTGCAGCGCGATCTCCAACAGCACGGCGAAGGGCATCGAGCTTTGACGATTCGCTGCGAAGTACCACGCGTCGGGCGGCGTGTCGTACTGTGCTTCGATCCACGCCGCGCGATTGCTCGACGACTTCAGGTCGAACGCGCGATAGCCGGTGATCCGCGTCACGCGATCCATCACCTGATAGGGCGGACCGGGCAGCCGCGCCAGCTTGCGCTCCGCGTCGAAGATCGCATACGGCTCGCCGAACGCGGCGGACGGCGGGCCGTTCGAATAAGCGAGGATGCTCTGCTTATCAAACACGCCGGCCCGCGGGGATGAATCAACGAGAACGTCGCCGATTGGCGTTACGCCGCTGACGAGATCGGTGGAAATTGAATCCGCGACCGGAGATCCCGACGCGCGCGAGAGCCCGAGCGCGGTCTCACCGGCGCGACGCCATGTCTCGCGCAGTGACTCCCGTGTTTGCCCCGTCAGCCGCAGCGACATATCCGTAAACGTGACGATCGGCCTGCCGTCGGCGCGCATCAGCGCATCGGCGATGACGAATGGCTCCGGCCCGTAGCCCATGCGCTTGATCGTGACTTCGTAGGTAACCACGCGCGTCTTCGCCGTGACCGGCCCGCGGCAGCGCAATTTTGCCGGCGTCTCGGGCAGCGGCTCATAGGCAACAGCGGCGGCCTCCGCCACCCAGCCCATGCGCATCAGGAGCACGCGCAGCGTATGGGCGCAGCCTCGTACATCAGCGTGCCCGGCATCACCATGT
>JALHOX010000017.1:0-9972 GCA_022842805.1 Phycisphaerae bacterium
AATCGGGCGGAGGCGTTCAGCACCACGCCGAAACCAAGCGCGTCGTCAAGGTGTGTTAAGAGAAGTCCGGAGGGATTCAGATCGGCAAACCATTCGCCATAGCGCTGTTGCGTGTTCGAGCACAGGCACGCCGGCAGAACGAGGTCGATCGCCGTGGGCCGTGCGGCGCGGACGAGCGTATGCAGCCGGGCGAGGCGGGCCGCCTCGCGCAGCCCGACGCCGGGCGTGTCGATCAGCGTCGTCGCCGGCCCCTGCTGCTCGATCTTGCGAACCGCGGCCTTCATCTGGGTGGCGTCGGCGACGGATTCGACCTCGACCCCGATCAATTCACCGAAGCGCCGCAATTGCGCGGATGCGCCCAGCCGATGCTGGTCGGCGCAGATCAGCGCGACGCGACGGCCCTGCTTCAGACGCAGTTGGGCGGCGAGCTTGGCAATGGCCGTGGTCTTACCGGCGCCGGCAGGCCCGATCAGCACCAGCCGCTGCGCGGCGCCCTCGGCCGCGTCGAAGCCGCCGGTGGTCGTGATGAGGCGGGCGATAGCGTCGCGGACGAGCTCGGCCTGATGGGCCGGCGAGAGTTTCCGCGGCTCGGGATTTCCGGCGAACGCGTCTCGCAGAAGCGCCCGCGCCAGCTCTTCGCTCACTTCATTTTCGATCAGTTGTCGCTCGAAGTCGGCCGCAATGATCGGCTGGTCGAGACCGATGACGGCGGAGTCGTCGATGTTGCGGGCCGCGCGGGTGTCCGTTGCGCGGGCGGTGCTGGGAGCGACGGTCCACGGGCGAATCGCCGAAACGCCGCTGGTGCGCCCCGCGAGCGATGCAGTGGCGACGGGGGCGCGATACGCAGAGCGAGGCGTAGCCTTGCTGGTCGCAACCGCTGACGAAGTTTGAGAAGCGACCTGGGCCGTCGCGACTGCACCGCTAAAGACCGCCTCCTTGCGGACGCGACTCTGATCGGCGGGCAGCGCGCGGCTGGGCGCGGCGGTGGCGGAGCGCGGCTCGTCGGCGGTGGCGGTGATCTCGACGCGGGCCGACTTGAGCACCCCGCCGGTCAGGGTGCGGGTGCCGAGGATGATGGCGTCGGGCCCGAGGGCGGCCTTCACTTTGGCCAGCGCCTTGGGTAGCGATTCGGCGGTGAATACTTGCGGTTCAGACATTACGCATCACCAATCCATCCGACGTTCGGATTCACAATCACACATTGAGGGTCACGACGCCGTGGGCCCGCAGGTCGACGCCGCGCACGACCTCGTTCAGCGCCAACACGGGCGTCTGCGGCAAAAGCGGCTCCAGCATGCGGCGGATCCAACTGCGAATCTGCGGCGACGTGAGCACCGCCACCGTCGCGCCCCCGGCGGCGCCGACGGCGTTCTCGATCGCCTGTCGAGCGCGATTGGCGAGCTCGCTCTGTTGCTCGGGCGGCACGCCCAGCGTCGCGCCGTGTTCAGAGCGGCGAATGTTGGCATTCACAAAATCTTCGGTGCGCGGATCGATCGTGACACAGTGCAGGATTCCGCCGGGGTCGCGATGCTGGGCGCAGATCGTGCGGGCCAGCGCGTGACGGACATATTCGGTCAGGATTTCGGCGTCCTTGGTGCGCGTGGCCCAGTCGCCGAGCGTCTCAAGGATCCGCTCAAGATCGCGAATCGGTACGCGCTCGCGCAGCAGCCCCTGCAAGACCTTCTGCACTTCGCCGACCTTCATCAGGCTCGGAATCACCTCGTCGTGCAGCGCCGCGTTGGATTGCTTGAGATGGTCCAGCAGCTTCTGCGTGTCGGCGCGGGTCAGGAGATCGGCCGCGTAGCGGCGAATGACCTCGGTCAGGTGCGTGGTCAATACGCCCGCGGGGTCGACCACGGTGTAGCCCGCACGTTCGGCGGTCTCGCGCTCGTCGGGCGGGATCCAGGCGGCGGGCAGCCCGAAGGCGGGGTCCGCGGTCGCAACGCCGCCGATCCGCTGCGTCGCCGCGCCAGAGTCGATCGCCAGGCATTGATCGGCGAAGAGTTCGCCGCGCGCGATCTCCTGACCGCGCAGCAACACCTGATACTGACTGGGTTCGAGCGCCGCGTTGTCGCGAATGCGGATCGGTGGTGCGATCAATCCCAGTTCGGCGGCGATCTGCTTACGCAGCGCGCCGATGCGATCGAGCATGTCTCCGCCGCGCGATCGATCGACGAGGCGGACAAGGCCGAAGCCGATCTGCAGCTCCAGCGCATCGACGCCCAGCGAGCTCTCGATCGGGGGCGGCTTCGCGTGTTCGGCGGCTTTTGAGTCGGAGACGACCTTGGCGGCCTGGGCCTTTTGCTGACGCTGCGTGAAGTGCGCGATGAGGCCGCAGCCGATCGCCATGCCGGCCAGCGGGAACGTGGGCAGAGGCGTGAGCATGAGCACGCCGAGAAAGCCCGCGGCGGTCACGAGCGCGGCGGGACGGGCCAGCAATTGGCCCATCACGTCTTCGCCCATGTTGGTCTGGCCGGTGCTGCGCGTGACCAGCATGGCGGCGCCGATCGAGATCACGAAGGCGGGCACCTGGCTGGCGAGGCCGTCGCCGATGCTGAGCTTGGTATACATCTCCAGCGCCTGCATCAGCGGCAGGCCGCCTTCGATCATGCCGACAAAGAGACCGCCGAGCACGTTCACGATCGTGATGATGATGCCCGCGATCGCGTCGCCGCGGACGAATTTGCTGGCACCATCCATGGCGCCGTAGAAATCCGCTTCTGAGGCGATCGCAGCCCGGCGGCGGCGGGCTTCTTTATCATCAATCGCGCCGGCATTGAGATCGGCGTCGATCGCCATCTGCTTGCCGGGCATCGCGTCGAGGGTAAAGCGGGCCGCCACTTCGGCGATGCGGGTGGCGCCCTTGGTGATCACCACGAACTGAATGACCGTGATGATCAGGAAGATGATCACGCCGACGGCGAGCGAATCGCCGGCGACGAACGTGCCGAAGGCCTGAACCACGTGTCCGCCGGCGGCGGCGCCGTCGCCCGTATTGCTCAAAATTGCGCGGGTGGTAGCGGTGTTGAGGACCAGGCGGAAGAGCGTCAGCGTGAGCAATAACGACGGAAAGCTGCTGAACTCCATCGGGGAGCGCAGGTACATCACCGTCAGCATCACAACGGTGCTGAGCAGGATATTGGCCAGCAGCAGCAGGTCGAGCAGGCCGGTCGGCAGCGGGATCAGGATGACGAAGATCAGGGCCGCGGCGGCGATCGGGAATAGCAGCGCGCGGTTGTGCTGAATGAAGGCGATGACCGGGTTGGTGGAAAGAATGGCTTCCATGCCGCCTCAGTACCGAACTCACGAAAAACGCTGATCAGACTCGCGCTCGGCCGCGCGGATTTCGCTTGCGCGTCGCGCGTCCTTCGCTGGTCTGATCGGCAGGCTTACGCACCTTTCCGGAGATTTGGTAAACATAGGCAAGCACTTCGGCCACGGCTTTGTAGAGCGGGCCGGGGATTTCTTCGCCAACTTCGCAGGCGGCGTAGAGCGCCCGGGCAAGCGGCGGGCGCTGCACGATCGGCACGCCGTGTTTGGCGGCGATTTCGCGGATGCGCAATGCCAGCCGATCCGTGCCCTTCGCGACGACGCGGGGAGCACCCATGTTTCCGTCGTCATAGCGGAGGGCGACGGCGTATTCGGTTGGATTGGTGACGACGACGTCGGCTTTCGGCACCTCTTGCGCCGCGCGCTGCATGGCGAGCTTCATCTGGATCTGCTTGCGGCGCTGCTTGAGCTGCGGGTCGCCTTCCATGCGCTTCATTTCTTCGCGCACTTCCTGTTTCGTCATGCGCAGACTTCGCATGAGCTTCCAGCGCTGGATGGCATAATCGAGCACGCCCAGCAGCAGCAGCGCGACCGCCAGATTGAGCGACAGCCGATAGAGCAGCTCCATGCCCAGCGCAAAGCCCAGCGCCGCGGGCAGTTCGCTGGTGGAGAGCAGTTGCTCGGCGGCCCGGGGCACGCTGGCGTAGGCGATCCAGCAGAGCAGCAGAAGCTTCAGCACGCTGATCGCGAGACGCTGCAGTCCTTCGAGCGAAAAAATGCGCTGAAAGCCGCTGAGCGGATTGAGGCGCGAGGCGTCGGGCTGCAGCTTCTTCCAAACCAGCAAAAGGCCCGACTGGCTGAGGCCGCCGACGATCACAAGGAACACCAGCGCGGCGAGAAACGGCCCGATCGCCCCTCCGCCGATGGCGATTACGCGCAGCGAGTCGGTCCAGAGCGTGGCGCTCGTCAGCGGCATGTCTTCGGCGAGCATGCGCGTCAGGGCGAGCCAACTGTCGGCGATCGCGGGGCCGAAAAGCTTGAGCAGGACGATCGCCGCGCAGACGCTGACACCCGCCGTCAGCTCGACGCTATGAGCGATCCGTCCCTCTTCGCGAGCTTCTTCCAGGCGTCGTGGGGTGGGGTCTTCGGTGCGGTCTTCCTGTTCCTCGTCAGCCACGCGTCCCCCCTTCCACGATGGCTGCGGATGTCAGAATTTTGTGCGTGATCTCGGCCAGTTCGTCGACTCCGGCGGAGAAGACGCTGATGGTCGAGGGCAATGCGACCGCGATCAGGACGTACGCCAGCAGAGCCTTGAGGGCGAATCCGACCGTCAGAACGTTGAGCTGGGGCATGGCCCGCGAAAGGAAGCCGAGCAGCGCATTCACCAGCGTGAGCGACAGAATCGCCGGAGCGGCGAAGCGCAGAGCCAACGCCGTGCTGGCGGCGAGCGCGTCCAGCAGGACATCGGCCCCGAGAAAGGCGACCTGTCCGCTGACGGGCAGCGGTAATGCCTGCACGCTGTCGAGGACGGCCGCGATGACGATTCGCTCGCCCCCGACGGATAGAAAGACGGCCATGCCGAGCTGAGTGTAGAGCATGCTGAGGACGGTGAGGTCTTCGCCGGCCGTGGGGTCAACGATTTGGCCGTAATTGAGGCCGCTATCTTGCGCGATGAGCATCCCGCCCATCTGTAGCGCGACGAACAGCGCCGTGGACACGGAGCCCAGGATCGCGCCGAGCATGATCTCGCCGCCAATGGCGAGCGCCATGCCGCCGACGGTGTCGGGCGGCGTGGCCGGCGGCGCAAGCGGCGCGACCAGCGCTGCGAGAGCCACGATCCAGAGCGCGCGGACCGTGCCGGGGATCGAGAGCGCGGCGAAGAACGGCTGATAGAGCACGAGTCCACCCAGCCGCGCGATGAGCAGCACGAAGACCGGCAGGCGCGAGTAGAGCTCGATCAGTTCCGCCGGCACGACGACCCGCCCTCCCTGTTCATGCGCCTGCGAAGAGTTCGCGTGCGTACTCGATCAACTGCACACCCACCCACGGCAACGTCAGCACGGCGACAGCCAGCATCGCGACGATTTTGGGGATCAGCGCCAGCGTCTGGTCCTGAATCTGCGTGACGGCCTGAAAGAGACTGATGACGACGCCAACTACGAGGCCGACGAGGATCGACGGGGCGCAGATGACGACGGTCATCCACACCGCGTGTCGCGTGAGGTCGGCGGCCATGAGCGGATCAATGTGCATCGCTGGACTCCGAAACCACCAAGGACGCGACTAGTTGGGCACAGCGACGCTCGCCATCAGCGAGCCGGCGACCAGGTGCCAGCCATCGGCCAGAACGAAGAGCAGCAGCTTGAATGGCAGAGAGATCAGCACGGGCGGCAGCATCATCATGCCCATCGACACCAGGATCGTCGCGATCACCATGTCGATCACGAGAAATGGCAGATAAATGCGAAAACCCATGACGAACGCGGCTTTAAGCTCGCTGAGCATGAAAGCGGGGATCAGCGCGGTGAGCGGCACATCCGAACGCTTGAGATCGACGCCGTCGGGAACAGGCTTCTGCTTCGCGTACTCGTACATCAGATAGACGTCGTCCGCGTTGTCGGCGGCTTCGATCTGGTCAAACATGAAGTCGCGCAGGATGTCGCCCGCGGCGCCAACCGCCTGCATCTGCGGCATGCCGCCTGTGAGGTACGGGTCGATCGCCGCCGCGCGGATTCGTTCGCCGGTCGGGGCCATGACCAGCAGCGTGAGGAAGATGCTGAGACCCGTGATGACCTGCGACGGGGGAAGCTGCTGAGTGCCGAGCGCCTGGCGCAAGAGCGAGAGGACGATGACGATGCGCACGAAACAGGTCATCATCAGCACGATGCTGGGCGCGAGCGTGAGCAGCGTCATGGCGGCGACGATCTGCAGGCTGGCGCTGAGCGATTCGCGCGAGTTGGCGGCGGGCACAAAACGCGAAAGATCAGGGATGAAGAGCGGCCCGGCGTCCGGCGCGGTCGCGACGGTCGTCGTTGTGCTCGATACTTGGGCCGCGGCGTCCGGCGTCACGAGAAGCGCGACCATCGCAAACACGCCGAGGGCGATCTTCAACTTCGCGGTTCGCGTCATGAGCGGCCCCCGTTGGTGCGCAGACGAGCGAGGGTGTCGCTGAGGCGCTCGCGAATGCGGTCGATGGCCTGGGGCGACTCGGGTTGCGGACCGGTCGGCGAGCTCTGCGCGCGGCTGACGACGGTTTCGATCGCGGCGTGGGCGGCCTTCTCGGCGGCAAGCGAGTCGGTGAAGTCGCTGGCGGAGTTCGAGCTCTCCGAGAACGACTGGCCGGCCAGACGGGCCACCGCCAGCGGCTCGGAGACGACATCCAGCGTGGCCACGCTCTGCGGCGAGAGGCCCACCAGAACCGCCCGGTCCCCAATGCGCAGCAGGCAGACCGAATGACGCGGCGACAGCGCGGCGCGGCTCAGCACCTCAATGGTGGCGGTGCGGCGACGCCGGGGCAGCCGAGTGAGAGTGCCGGCTGTAAAAGAGCGATATCCCCAGGCCAGCAGCCCGATCAACGCCAGCACACCGACCAGCGCGGCCGCGGAGCGGGTCCAGGGGAGCTTTGAGCCGACGCCGGCGGTCTGAGTCGGGGCGCTGGCCGGGGCGCGTTTGCGCGGCAGCGGGCGGTCGGCCCCGTCGGCGTCTGCATCCGCGGGCGTATTCGGTTCCGACGTGGATTGAAAAACCTCGATCGGCGGAGCGATGAAATCGGCCGACCAGGGATCGGCCCGCGACAGACCCAGGTCTTCAGGAGTAGGTTTGACCTCGGCGGCGACGGGCTCAGTGCGCGCCGCGCCGCCCGGCGGATCGGCCGCCGCGGCGGCCACGGTCAGCAGCGCCAACAAAGCGAGTGTGCTCGCAAGCCGCATCACGCATCCCCCGACAGCTCCGGCACCGGGCTGAGAATAGCGTTGATGCGGACGCAGAAGTTTTCATTGAGCACCAGCACCTCGCCGCGTGCGATGAGCTGGTCATTCACGTAGATATCCACCGGATCGCCCGCGAGCTTGTCGAGTTCGATCACGGCGTCGACGTCGAGCTTGAGGACGTCTTCGACGTACATCGAGGTGCGGCCCAGCTCGATGCGGATGTCCAGTTCCACATCATCGAGCAGATCAAACGCGCCGTCGTCCGCCTCTCCCCGCGCGCTCGGCTGAAAGCTGGGTGATGCGAAGGCGGAGGGCGCCGTGTCGGGGCCGGGCAGACCGCCGCCGCGGATCATGCGTGGGGCGGCGCTGAAGTTGCTGGCCGATGCACTGGCGCCGGCCATCGCCGTCGTCGGCGAGCTCGGCACCGGCGCGGAGGAGATGGCCTCGATCGCGGCTTCGGCCTGTCGAGCGATGCTGTCCAGCTCGTCCTGCGAGAGGTCCGTCGCCGCAGGCTGGGCCGCGGCGGCCGGTTCGCTCGCCGCGCCGGATGCGGCAGCGGCGCCGCCGCCCGCCCCGGCGAGCAGCTTGTCGATGTCTTCCTGACTAAACGATTGTCCCGGTTGATCCGCCATGATCTACGTCGCATCCTTGCGAGATTGGGCACTATCGATCGTCGAAGCTTGTCTGTTCCGTCGCGCGGTTCGCCCGCAGCGCGGTGCGTCTTTCGCAGTTCGGGGCGCAAGGCTCACAGAGCCGTGGCGCTGTTCGAAGCCTCCCGCTTAGCCGGCCCGCATCGGCACGCATTGGGGGATGAAAACGCCGTCGACCAGATGCTCATCGCGGAAGATCTCGATCAGCGCTTCTCGAATCTGAACGCGCAGCGTGCGGAAATCGACTTCATCCATCACGCGCTCGCTCGCCGCGCGGACGAGCTGGCTGACACGGTCGCGAATCTGGGCGGCGTTGCCTTCGACCAGAGCGGCGGCGTGTTCCTGCTTATCCATCGGCACCGTGATCGCCAGGTCGAGCACATAGATCATGGGCACACCGCGGGCATTGTTCGGAATGCGGAATTTGTCGAAGACCTTGATCTCGACCATCTCAACATGCGCCGGAGGCTCCGGCTCGACGACATGAGCGCCCGCTTCCTGGCCATAGGTCGGCTGCGGCGTCGCGTAAAAGAACTTGAGAAACACGAAGAAGCCGACGGCCTCGAAGATCGCCACACCGGCGATCATGGCGATGACCATCATCGAGCCTTTACCGCCCTTGGCGGGCTTCGCGGTTTCCGGTGCGTCTGCCATGTTCCGTCCTGTGCGTGCGTCGTGGGCGAAAACGCCCCACCGGCACAACCGCCGGTCGGGGACTCGCTCGCGATTGGTATCGACCAGGTCGGCGCGGCTCCTGCGTTACGGCGGTTTTGGCGTGCAATGTCCGCGCGAGAGCGCAAGAATGGCCGATCGGGCATGGCGAGGCGGGAGATCCGATATGTCGGGGGATTTCGGGCGTGCTACGCGCCCGTCGCGAATCGAACAAAGCTCGCGCGGGCCAACTGCCCGCGCTACATCTGCATTAGAATGATGCGCCAAACGTGAAGTTGAAGACCTGCTTGTCGTCGTCTTCGTTCTCCGCAATCGGGAAGCCAAAGTCGAACACCAGCGGGACCGGGCCGAAGAAGTCGACGTTCACGCGCAGACCGAAGCCGACCGACGCGCGCCAATCGGTGATCTCGTAGTCTTCCTCCACCGTACCCATGTCGAGGAACGTGACCCCGCGAACCGTTTCGGCATAAAGCGGGAACGAATACTCGGCGCCGGTCAGCAGCACGAAGTCGCCGCCGACGGGCGTATCGAGCACGCCCTTGCGCGGCGACACGCCACGGAAGTTAAATCCGCGAATCGAGCCGAAACCGCCCGCGTAGAAGCGGTCGAAGACCGGCGCGTCTCCGACAATGCCCGAAGCGTCCGCCCGCAACGCCAGCACGCTCTTACGCTCCAGCGCGTCGGTGTGCAGAGTCTTGTACCAGGTAAAGCTGGTCGAGGGGCGCGTGTACGAATAGTCGCCGCCGACCTGCTCCAGACTGATGGTGAAGCGATAGCCCTCGGTCGGCAGCAGACGGCTGTCGGTCGTATCGCGAACCAGGCCGACGCGACCGCCCACCAGCGTGGAGTCGCCCCGTGCTTCCCGAATATCGCTCGGAGCGAGGAAATCGACATCCTCGACGCCGACATTCTCCAGACGCAGTGTGCCCTCGATCGCCCAGCCGGCGAGCAGCCCCTCCTCAAAGCGCCGGCTGAGGCCGACCAGCATGCCGAGGCGATCTTCCTGATAGCCCTCGCGCTCGCGCTGGAAGTAATAGGCGGACCAGTCGAAGCGAACCTGCTTATCGAAGAGATAAGGCTCGGTGAAGTCGATACGGAAGCGCGACAGCTCGTTACCAGGCTCCAGGCGAATGCTGAGCCGCTGACCGTCCCCGCGGAAGGACTGGCCACGCAGGAATTGCTCCCATGTGCGCGGCCCATCAAAGAGGTCGAAGTTGCGGTTCTCGAGCGTGACGGAGCCGAGCAAACCGTTGTCGGTGCTCACGCCGACGCCGAAGAGAATGTTGACCGCGTCGGCCTCGGTCACTTCCACCAGCGCCTCGCGCTCCCCCACCTCGGGCGGCAGCGGCGTGATCGTGGCCTGATTGAATAGCCCCAGCTCACGCAGCCGCTTTTCCGCTTTGCGGGTCAAGGCAGTGTTGTACGTGTCGCCGGGGACGAATTTCAGCTCG
>JALHOX010000017.1:9982-23113 GCA_022842805.1 Phycisphaerae bacterium
TTGGTGCGCTCGTTTCCGCGGATCGTGATGCGCCCAAATTTCACGAGCGCCGCTTCGTCGACCGTGTAGACCACGTTCGCGACGCCCGGCTCTTTGGCGAAAATCGTCTCGACCGAGCAGCGCGTGTCGACATAGCCCGATTCGCCGTAGTAATCCTCGATACGCTTCACGTCGGCGTCGAGCACCGTCGTATCCAGCGTCGCTTCCGGCTGGGTGCGAATCTGGCTGCGGACGCCCTCGGCGCCCAGGGCCGACACGCCCTTCAGATCAACGCGGCCGACGCGATAGCGCTGCCCCTCTTCGATGTCGAAAAACACCTGCAACGCCTCGACGTCGCCGGGAGCCTTCTCCGCGCGATAGCCCACCTTGGCATCGAGAAAGCCCGCGGAACGGTAGAAGCGCTGCAGCTCGGCGGCGTCGCGTTGGGCCTGCTCCGAATCGAAAGCGCTGGTACGAAAGGGCCAGAGGTACGTCTGCGTGCTCACCTTGCCGCGCAATTCGCCGTCGGGAAAGGCTGTGTTGCCCTCAAATTCGACCGCCCGGACTCGGACGCGGATGCCCTCGCTGATCGTATAGACGACGCGATTTTCGTTGCGGACGAGCTCGCGATCAAATTCGACAGTGACGTCGGCATAGCCCGCGTCGCGATACTTCTGCAGGATTTCGTCGCGCCCGCGCGTCACGAGATATTCGTCGAGCGTGCCCCCCTGCGCAAACTCCAGTTCTTTTTGCAGCTCTCCCGTCGTAAATGCAGTGTTCCCCGTGATTTCCAGCGAGGCCACCGTCGGCTTTTCGCGCAGCTCAAATCGCACGTCGACCTGATCGCCGATCGGCGTCGGAACGGCCTGGACCGTGAGGAATCGCCGTGAACGGAGCAGTTCATTGGCGTCTTCCTGCAACTGCTTGAGGTTGAGCGCCTCGCCCTCGCGCGTCTTCAGCAGACGCCGCACATAGTCCTCGCCGACGCGCTCCAAACCGCCAAACTCCATGCGGCGGATGAGGCGGCCATTGAGCTCGTCCTGCGCGGCGGCCGTGGCCGGCGCGGGCAGGGAGAGTGCGACGGCGAACCCGATGAGCGTGTAGACGTATGAAAAGGAAACTTTTGGCACGCGACACCGGCGGGCTAGCGGATGCGAAGATAGGGGTCGACGAGGCTCGAAATCTCGCCGCCCGACTTGAACCGGGGCGGTACTATACACGCGGTTCGAACGGTTGCAATGAAGCCGCTCCGACATGTCCAAACCGCTCGCGTCTGTTGATGACCGTCGCAAATCGGGAACCGAATTTCGAAATAGCCGGTTCCAATCCTGCGTCGGAAATGTCATCGCTTCGACGACGAATTCGTGTTCGTGTCGCTGTACTATTTCCCTAACACCGGTCGGCGTTCGTGTGCCACGTGTCGCACAGGCCGAACCGGGATCTGAGTCAGGCCGTTCATCAGTCTGTCACCGGCGCATCGCCGGGAGCGCTGGAGCCGGATGTCGCGTTCGCCCGAAAAGCTGCCCTTTCTCGGATCGCCGCCCGATGTAGGGCCGGCGTCGCGCAGCGAGTCCGCGCCCGCTTCCGGCGCCGCGAGCCATTCAGGCGGCTCTGCCGCCAGGTCGGCGAGCGGATCACGCATCGACCTTCAGCGGATCGTCTCCAGCGAAGACCCCACCCGCGTCAGCGGCAGCGCGCTGCTGCCCGCCGGCGTCTCGGCCACGGATGACACCACCCGCATCGAAGGCTACGAAATCGAGGAGGAGCTGCACCGCGGCGGACAGGGCGTCGTCTATCGCGCGGAGCAACTCAGCACCAAGCGCATCGTCGCGCTCAAGGTCCTGCTCGAAGGCCCCTACGCCACCGACACCGCCAAGCGCCGATTTGAGCGCGAAGTGGAATTGGCGGCCTCGCTCAATCACCCGAACATCGTCACGATCCTCGACTCCGGCAAAAGCTTCGGCCGCTTCTACTTCGCGATGGAGTATGTCGAGGGGCTGCGGCTCGATCGCTACCTGGCCCAGATGCGGCCCCCGCTGCTCGAAACCGTTCAGCTTTTCACGCGCGTCTGCGACGCGGTCAACTACGCCCATCAGCGCGGCGTGATTCATCGCGACCTCAAGCCCTCGAACATCCTCATCGACGCCGCAGGGCAGCCGCACATCCTCGATTTCGGCCTGGCGAAGGAGAGCACGCGTACCGACGGCGACGAGACAGTGCAGATGCTGTCGCTCACCGGACAGCTTGTCGGCACGGTCGCATACATGTCGCCCGAGCAGGCGCGGGGCGAGCAGGACGTCGACGTGCGCAGCGACGTCTACTCCCTGGGCGTGGTGTTTTATGAAGCGGCGCTGGGCCAGGCGCCCTACGTCGTCAACGGGCCGCTCGGCGAAGTATTGCAGAACATCGCCCGGCGCGAGCCGACCGATCCGCTGCTCCTTCGCGGAAAGTCGCGCTTCGGCCGACAGATCGGCGACGAAATCTCAACCATCCTGCTCAAGTCCCTCGAAAAAGATCGGGCCCGGCGCTATCAGACCGCCGGCGAGTTGAGCCGCGACCTCAAGCACTTCATCGCCGGCGAGCCGATCGAGGCCAAGCGCGCCAGCCGCCTCTACATGTTGCGAAAGACGCTCTCGCGCTATCGCATCGAAGCCGCGGCGGCCGGCACCATTCTGCTCACCATCATCGCCTCCATCGCGATGCTGGCGTTTTCCTACAACAAGCAGGTCATGACCAGCGCCGAACTGGCCTCGCAAAAGCAACTGGCGGAAACGCGCGCACGCGAGGCCGCCAACGCACGCAACGCAGAAGCCGACGCACGCCGCGCCGCCGAAGACGCGGCGGACAAAGCCGTCGAGGCCCAGGCGGGGTTGCGCCGCGCCGTGGCGCAGGCACGCGTCGAGCGCGGCAATTTTGCGATCGCCCGCGGCGGCGTGCTCGAAGGACGCGACAGCTTCTGGCAGGCGCGGCGCGATGACGACGGCCCCGCGGCGCGCTGGGCGCTGCGACAGTACTACCTGAGCAGCGGCGACGAACAGGCCACCCTGCTCTATCACACCCGCAATGGCCTGCTCTCGGTCGCGTCGCAGGCCGGATACGCCGCCGTTTGCGAATCGGCCGACGCAATCACCGTGCGCGAGCTCGGGACCAGCCGCACAAAGAACTGGTTCCTCACGCCTTCGCCGCCCACGGCGCTGCGCATGACGGATGGCGGACGCGTCCTGGCTGCGGGCAGAGGCTGGGTGCGCGGCTGGTCGGTCGATCGCCCTCTTCCGTCGCTCTCGCTCACGCTCCCCAGCGACGTCGATGCGAGCGACGTCTTCGCCTGGGCCGATGATCGATTCGTCGTCGTCCTCAATGGCGACATTCTGGAGTCCTACGACGCCGACAGCGGCGCCCAGCTCGGAACGCTCGAATTGCCCAGCGCCGCAACCGGGCAACTCGCTGCCGACTCGCTGCGGCGGCGGCTGATCGTGCCGACCGAGGGCGGACTGCTCATGGCGGAGCTGCTCGAAAACGGTCAGCTCATCTCGCGTGCACTGACGTACTCCACCAACAACATGACGCCGCGCGCCGTACGTTTTCTCGGCGCAGATCAGATCGCCTTCATCGCCGACGGGCTCTATCAGGGCGATATTCCCGCCGCCGGGTTGCTCCGCACCGAGTTGCTCGAGGGCACCTCCGATCCGTGGGATTTCCTCGATGTGGCGCCCGAATCTCAATATGCGGCGGTGGCGCGCCGCTCGGGTCAGATCGCGCTCTTCAAGCGCGGCGCCGAAGCGAAAACCTGGCAGGCCACGCTCGGCACCTTGGACGGCATCTGGTTCTCGCGCGATCGTCAGGCGTTGGCGACTCTCTCCAGCGACGGCACGGTCACCTACTGGTCGCCCCCCGACAACCGCGAGCCGGAGCGCGATTTCCTGAAATCGCCGGTGGCGGCGTGGACCTCCTCTGCCGATCGTCGTGCCGTGCTGATCTCCGACGATCGCGGCACGCTCTTCGTCCATGCCCCGCACACGCGGCCGACTCTGCTGCGAATCGGCGCACAGCGCTTCTTCTCATTCCCGCTCGGGACGCCAGACATCGTCATGGCGCTCTCGGGCAACGGACGAAGGGCGTTTGTGCGCAACGGCAGCACGGCCCGGATGATCGATTTCGACGAACGATTTGAGCAGCCGCGCGAACGGCCCTTTGCGTTCAGCGAACTGAAGCCGCTGGCTTCCGCCATCGACCACGCCGGCGAAACGCTGGCGATCTACGCCCGCGAATCGACCGGCATCCAGCAAACGCTTAGCCTGTATGGACTGGACGACGCCGAAGACCGCACGGGCCCGACCGATTGGGAAGCGCGCTGCTCGTCCCGATTTTCTCTCATGGGCAGCGAAGTTCGGTTTCTGCGGTTTCTCCGCGATGGTCAGTTGCTCTTGGCGCGCTCCGACGGCCGGCTCTACCTGATCGGCTCTCGCGATCGTCTGCGCGCGGCGGGGTCTCAACCGGTGGAGCTGCCCAAGGCCGCTGACTGGTTTAACCTCGGCGTGCCGCCGACGGCGCTGGCTGTGTCGGCCGATGGAACGCTGCTGGCAGCGGGAGGCGAGGACGGCACGCTCAGGATCATCCGCGTCAGCGACGGCACCATCGCTTGCCGGGCGCGCCTGGCCACCGTCGCCCGCTCGCTCGAGTTCAGCGCCACCGGCGAGGCGCTCTTCGTCCGCGGCGACGGCGACGAGCTCGCCGTATACGACACCGTCGACGCCGTGCGGATCGCCACCATCGCCGCCCCCGCCGCCACAAGCGGGGTCGACGGCGCGCTGTGCGTCGGCGACACCGATCGATTGCTGGTCTCTTCCGGCGCCGGCGTCATCGAGTTCGACTATTCCAAGGTCGATCGCGTGGTCGAGCAGAATCGCGGCTACGCCACCCGCCGCGGCGTGCAGGAAGCGCTGCTCGCAGACGACTATCGCGGCGCCTGGCGGCTCGCGACCGACCTGGGCAAGCGCGACCCCTCCGGCGCTTTCGAGGAACGCGTGTTGCTGATCGAAGCGCTGTTGCGATCCTCCGACGCCGCGCCCGATCCGGAGTGGATCGCCTCCATCGAACCCCTGCTGACCGCCCCCCTGCTGTTGCGCCTCGGACATGCCGCCTACAACGGCGGGCAATTCGCCGAGGCGCTCCGCTGGCTGGAGGCGGCCTACGACACCCAGGCCGGCCACGCCGACGCACGCACCGAGCGACGGCTGGCCGAGGCCTACTACCTCGGCGAGCAATACGACGACGCGGCCCGCTTATTTGCCGAGGTCCGGGCCCGCAGCGATCTGCCCGACGACTGGCTGGCGACGCTCGCCCTGGAGCACGCCGCCGCCGAGCTCTTCGCCGGGAGACTGGCGAACGCACAGAAAATCGTCGCCCAAATCGGCCAAAGCGAAAGCGGCGCACTGTCGGGCGGTCCGGCGGCGCGCTCCGCCTCGACCATCGGCGGCTTGCTCGTCGGCACGAATACCGAGACCATCGTGTCGCAGGCGCTCGAAGCCGCGATGGACCTCTGGGCCGAGGCGTTTCGGCCCTATCGCGACGACGAGCACTTCTTCCGCGGCGAGCTGGCACGCGCCGGCGGCGACGCGCAGACCGCCCGTGCCCAGTATCAACTGTGCATCGACGCGGGCGAGGACGTGTGGCCGGCCAACTGGGCCCGCTACCGCATCCGCCAGATGATCAGCCGAACCGAGGAACCGTGAGCAAACGCGACACGCTGAATGTGTTATTGCTGGGTGGCGGGGCGCGCGAACACGCCATCGCATGGCGCGCCTCACGCTCCCCGCGACTCAAAAAATTATGGATCCTGCCCGGCAACGCCGGCACCGCACAACTCGGGACAAACGTCCCCGGCGACCCGGCGGACGTGAAATTCGTCGTCGACGTCGCGCGACGTGAGGCGATCGACCTGGTCATCGTCGGGCCGGAGGAGCCCCTGGCGGCGGGCGTGGTCGACGCGCTGACGCAGGCGGGAATCCTGGCCTTCGGACCAAAGGCCGACGGCGCCCGCCTCGAGGCCGACAAGTCCTACGCCAAACACCTGATGCGCCAGCACGCCATCCCCACCGCAGAATCGCGCATCTTCGACGATTACGAGAACGCGCTGGAGTACATCTCCTCACGCGATGAAGCGCTCGTCGTAAAAGCCTCCGGCCTGGCCAAAGGAAAAGGGGTCATCGTCTGCGAAGACCCCGCACAAGCCATCCTCGCCGCCGAAAACATGCTGCTGAAACAGGAATTTGGCGAGGCCGGCCGACGTATCGTCGTCGAGGAGCGCCTCAACGGCCGCGAGGTCTCGCTGATGGCGTTCGTCGACGGCCGCACGATCTATGTCCTCGACCCGGCGCAGGACCATAAGCGCCTGCGCGACGGCGACCTGGGCCCCAACACTGGCGGCATGGGCGCGTTCTGCCCAACCAGCACGATCTCGCCCGCGATCATGCGCAACATCGAAACACAGATCCTCGTGCCCACGCTCGACGCCCTCGTGCGCGACGAGATCGAGTACCGCGGGTTGCTCTATGTCGGCCTGATGCTGACCCCGGCGGGCCCGAAGGTGCTGGAGTTCAATTGCCGCTTCGGCGATCCCGAGGCGCAGGCGATCCTGATGCGCATGAAATCCGACCTGCTCGACGTCTGCGAAGCGACCGCCCGCGGCCGCCTGGAGCAGGCCAACATCGAGTGGGACGAGCGCCACTCCGTCGTCGTCGTGCTCGCCGGCGGGGACTATCCCAACAAGAGCTCGGTCGGCGCGCCCATCGACGGCTTGCCCGACCTCGCCGGGCGCGACGACTTGTTCGTCTTCCACGGCGGAACGAAGCTCGAACGCGGCCGCGTCGTCACCAACGGCGGACGGGTGCTCAGCACCGCGGCCCTCGCCCCCACGCGCGAGGCGGCGCGCGACGCAGCCTATCAATTGGCAGGTCGTATTCGATTTGAGGGAATGCAGTATCGACGCGACATCGCAATGTAGTGTCGAGTTGCGAGTGCAGCGTGTCGAGTAAATGACTGGATCGTCAAACAACCCTGACTGGGCAAATCTGCAACTCGACACTCTGCACTCGAAACTCGAACCTACCCCACCCACGCCGCATGAATCTTCCGCGCCACCGCCGCGTCCGTCGTGCCCTTCACGATCGCACGCCCGTCGGCGAATAGCGTCACTTCGCAGCGCTCAATCTCGAAGCGGATCAAAAACTCGTTGTACTTCGGCTTCGCTCCGCTGGGCAATCGCGCCGAAAGCGCCGCAAAATCGCGCGCCGAAAGGGCGAACTTCTTGGCCGGACGCAGATGAATCGCGTCGCGGCCGCAGAGCGTGGCCCAGCCCGCCTCGCCCGGCGCGCGATCCAGAAACTCGTATTGCCGCTTGCCGCAGCACGTGCATTCCGCCAGGCAACGCCCCGGCGAGGCGTCCAGCGGACGCGGCATCGCGCCCCAGGCCGACACACGCTGCAGCGTATTCAGCTCAACCGGCAGCCGGCCGATCAACAATCGAATCGCCGCAGCGCTCTGCAGCGCCGCCACAAGCTGCACCGTCGGCCCAAACACTCCCGCGGTCTCGCACGTCGGCAGCGAGCCCGGCGGCGGCGGATCAGGAAAAAAACACCGCAGGCACGGCGTCTCAAAAGGCCGCACCGCCAACACCAGCCCCTCCATGCCGACGCAGCCGCCATACACCCACGGCACCTCGGTCTTCACGGCGTAATCGTTGATCAGGTAACGCGTCTCGAGGTTGTCGGTGCCGTCGATCAAGAGATCCACGCCGCGACAGAGCTGATCGACGTTGTCGGCGGCAAGGTCGGCGACGCGCGGCTCGATCTCGATCGACGAATTGATTCGGTGCAGCTTGCGCGCCGCCGCTTCGGCTTTGGGCAGTTGCTCCGCCACATCAATCTCGTCATAGAGAAACTGCCGCTGCAGATTGTCGATCTCGACGAAATCGCGATCAATGAGGCGCACCGCCCCGACGCCGGCGCGTACCAGCGTGCTCGCGACCGCGCTGCCCAGCGCCCCGCAACCCACGATCGCGACCGCGGACAGGGTCAATCGCCGCTGGCCCGATTCGCCGATTTCGGCCAGCCGGACCTGCTTCGCATAACGGATCAGTGAGTCTTGCGCCATATCGAGAGGGTAGCGGCGAATTGGTTTCGAAGTGCGAGTGCTGACAAGTTGCGAGTTTCGAGTGCAGAGTGGCGCGCTTCAAACCTGACACAGATGACACGCTCGCGATCCCCGACCTTCAACTCGACACTCTGCATTCGCACTTCGAAACTCCCCTCAATCCTCGGCATTGCGAACCATGATCCAGAAGTCGCGCGCGGCGCGGAAGCAGTAAAGCGCCAAAATCGTCGTCAGCAGCACCGACAAATCAAATCCGCGCGTCTCCAGCAGTGTGTCGATCGCCATCGCGGCAAAGACAACGCCCAACCAACCCTCGGCCAGCGCCAACAGCCGCACGATCGGCGACGTCGCCCCCGACGCCCCGGCGATCAGCGCCGCGCCGACCAGCGCCACAGCCCCGATGAAAAGCCCCCAGCGATAAATCTGGTCAAACAGAAACCACGTCTTGGCCGCCTCTTGGGAAACGCGCTCGACCGGCGGGGCGTCGATCGACCAGGAGTAGCTGAAATACAACGCGACCAGCGCCGAGATGATCAATCCCATCATGTCGATCGGATAGGTCCGCTTCGGGGCTTCAGACATGATCGCCTCCCAATCTTCCGAACGGATCGAGTTCGTCCGCCCGCCGACCGCCACCTCGGTCGCCGGCGCAGACCCAGGCCGCAACGGCGCTACCGCCGTTATCATGTCTCATACGATAAGCGTGGGAGAGTCCCGTTGCGATTGGAGCAGAAATGATGTTTTCGGCGATCTCGGCGGCGTTGGCGGCGTTGTTGGTGGCGGGGTCGGGGGTGGTCGTGCACCTCAAGCAGGGCGCGGCGATCCGGGCCGACATCGTGCGCGAGTTCGAAGATCGCGTCATCGTCGACCTCGGCTTCGACCTCCTCAGCATCCCGCGCGACTCGATCCTCGAAATCCGCACCGAGCGATCCGACGCGCTCGGCGACGGCGGCGCCAGCGGGGCCGCGGCCTCCTCGATCGACTCGACCGGCCTCTTCACCACCGCGCGACGCGAAACGAGCAACGTGAAGGCCCTCACCGATGAACTGGGCGAGGGCGTGGTCCTCGTTTCGTCCCCCAGCGGACAAGGCTCGGGCTTCGTCATTCACCGCGACGGCTTCATCATCACCAATTTTCACGTGGTCGAAGGCGAAACCAAGATCGCGATCACGTTCTTCCGCAAGATCGGCGACGAGTTTCGCCGCGAGCGGACCGATCAGGTGGAGATCATCGCCACCAACCCGTTCATCGATCTGGCGCTCGTCAAGGTCAAGCTGCCGGAGGGCTACACGCCCGTAGTGACCGCGATTTCAGATCGCGACGATCTCCGCGAAGGCGACCCCGTGTTTGCAATCGGCAATCCGCTCGGGCTCGAGCGCTCCGTCTCGCAGGGCATCATCAGCCGCAAAAACCGGGCCGATGAGGGGCTCGTCTATCTGCAGACCACCACCCAGATCAACCCGGGCAACTCGGGCGGGCCGCTCTTCAACCTGCGCGGCGAAGTGATCGGCGTCACGAACATGAAGATCCTCGGCGGCGAGGGACTGGGCTTCGCGATTCCCAGTCGCTACGTCGTCGATTTTCTGCGCAATCGCGAGGCGTTTTCGTACGACTCGACCAGCTCGACCGCGGGCTACCGCTACCTGCAGCCGCCCGAGCGGCGTGAGCAGGGCATCGCACCGCCGCTGCAACCCAAGACGAAGTGAGGCAGCCGCCCCACCACTCATAAGCCACACGCGGCGCAATCCGCCGATCGATGCCGCATGAATCCACGGAAGGAGAAAATATGCGTGCCCTGCCCCCCATAACGCAGCGCCCTCGCACCCGGCGCCGGCCGTCTCGCCGTTTCACCGTCAGCCCGTCTCACCTCGCGCTCGGAGCGGCGGCGGCGTGCGGCCTCGCCGGCGTGGCCTGTGTCGGCGCGCTGGAGGACATCGTCGCCTCCGTCATCAACTCCACACTCGGCAACCCCGCTTTGGTCGGCTTCGACCCCGGCCCGATCACCTACCAGCCGCGTAGCTTCGTGAATTGGGAGACGCCGCACGTCGCGCCCCTGGCGCTCACGCCGGATCGCGCGCGGCTGCTGGCCGTAAACACGCCCGATGCGTCGCTAGAAATCTTTGAACTCGCCGGCGGCACGCCGACGCTGCAGAAGCGCGTCGCCGTCGGTCTCGACCCCGTCACCGTGCGCCCTCGCACCGCCGGCGAAGCGTGGGTCGTCAATCACGTTTCCGATTCCATCAGCATCGTCGATCTCGACGCCGGCCTCGTCGTACAGACGCTGCACCCCGGCGACGAACCGACCGATGTGGCCTTCGCCGCCGGACGCGCGTTCGTCGTCTGCTCACAGGAAAATCGCGTCGCGGTCTATGACCTCGCCAATCTGGCCGCGCCACCGACCTCGATCGAAATCGACGGAGAAGACCCCCGCTCGATCGCGCTCAGCCCCGCCGGCGACCGCCTCTACATCGCGATCTTCGAATCGGGCAACAGCACCACCCTGCTGCGCGAACGCATCGTCTCCGATCCCAGCGGCCCCTACGCCGGCGAAAATCCGATTCCGCGCCTGCACGACGACGGCACCGTGGAGAATTTCGCCAGCCGCGACGTGCCGGAAAACGGCATCATCGTCCGCAAGCAGCGCGCCGACGGCGCCTGGCTCGACGAAAACGGCGTCGATTGGTCGCCCGCCGTCCGCTGGGATCTTCACGACCACGACATCGCGGTCATCGACGTCGGTTCGCTCGCCGTGTCCTACATCTCCGGCTGCATGAATCTCAACATGGCGATCGCCACGCGGCCCGACGGCGCCCTGACGATCGTCGGCACCGAGGCGCTGAATGAGCGCCGTTTCGAGCCCAGCATCGCCGGACAGTTCGTGCGCTCGACGCTGGCGCTCGTCCGGCCCGACTCCCCTGCCGATGCCGCCGGCCCGATTCCGCAGCAGATTGACCTCAACCCCCACCTGGCCGACGCCTATGCTCGCGCGCTGCCGCGCGTCGAACCGGCGCTCCGAGCCCGATCAATCGCCGACCCGCGACAGATCGCCTGGACCTGCATCGGCGACCGCGGCTTCGTCGCCGGCATGGGCAGCGACAACATCGCCGTCATCGGCCCGTCGGGCGAGCGCTTGGCCGAGTTCGCCGTCGGCGCGGGCCCCACCGGCCTCGCGCTCGATGAGCCCAATGGTCGACTGTTCGTGCTCAATCGCTTCGATGCCACCATCAGCACCATCGACCTGAATTCGCTCGCCGCGCTGAGCACCACCGCATTTTTCGACCCCACTCCCGCAGAAATCCGCGAAGGCCGCCCGTTTCTTTACAACGCGCACCGAACGTCAGGCCTTGGCGTCACAGCCTGCGGCTCGTGTCATATCGACGGCCGCATGGACCACCTCGCGTGGGACCTCGGCGACCCCGAGGGCGAGAGCAAGGCCTTCAATCAGGAATGCACCAACGTGCTCGAACTCGACGGCCTGGGCCTCACCAGCGGCCGCCTGCGCTGCCGCGAGTTCCATCCGCTCAAGGGGCCGCTCACCACACAGACCCTCCAGGGCATCATCGGCACCGAGCCGCTGCACTGGCGCGGCGACCGCGACGGCCTCGAGGAATTCAACGCCGCCTTCGTCGGACTAAACGGCGCCGATCGCCAGCTGACCGATGTCGAAATGGCGCAATTCAAGGCGTTCATCGCGTCGATCCAGTATCCGCCCAACCCCAATCGAAACGCCGACAATTCGCTCCGCAGCGAATTGCACGGCGACAATCCGCAACGCGGGCGCGAGATCTTCATGACGCAGCGGATCGACCAGGCCGACAGCCATGCGCTCGGGTTCAATGAGGTGGTGAGCGGCGCACTGGACCAGGTCGGACCGGTGCGAACCTGCAATAGTTGCCACCAGTTGCCCACCGGCACCGACGGCTCGATCACACCGGGCGCGGCTCTCACGACCACCCAAGACGTCAAAGTCCCCCAGCTTCGCAACATGCACGAAAAGACGGGCTTCTCAAAGATCGCCCCCAGCAAACGCGGCTTCGGATTCGCTCACGACGGCAAGCACGCGACGCTCGAGGATTTTCTCAGCATCACGGTCTTTGAGTTCGGCGATGGCCAAAGCGGCATGCAGAATCGCCGCGACGTCGTCTCATTCCTGTTGAGCTTCAGCGAAGACACCCACGCCGGCGTCGGCCAGCAGGTCACGATCGACGCCCGGACGATCGCCGATCCGGCCGTCGCGGCGCGGCTCGCATCGTTGCGGGCCATCGCGGAAACGCGACAGGTCGGCCTGATCGTCACCGGTCGCCTCGACGGCGCCATCGGCGCGTTCGCCTTCGCCGGCGACAGCAGCTTCACCTCCGCGTCGGGCGCGACCGTCGCCGCGGCGCGGCTCGCATCGCCGGCCAATGACGATCTGCTGACGTGGACGCTGGTGCCGCTGGGCAGCGAAGCGCGCCTGGCGGCCGACCGCGGGTCGCGCTAACCGAGTCAGCGGCTCAACGCTTGCCGGCCCACGCGGATGACGATCTCCTTTTCGCGCGGCGCCGGCTGCAACACCAGCGGCGCCGTCGCGGCGATGCCCTCCATCGACGCAAAGCGCGGATAGATGATCAGGGCCGATTTGGATTGCCCGGCTTCGGGGTGTTTGAACTTCACATCCACGGTCGCGATCTTGCTATCGATGACCGAGGCCAGCGGATCGCGTAGCCGCGTATCGGCCCGGCTGCTGCTGGTCGCCTCGCGCAGCGAAAGCACTCGCGCCGCCGAAATGTCAGACAACTTCGCATCGTTGCTGTCGCGCAGGCGAAACCACTCGCTCGACGGCAGCGAACCATTGACGATCTCAGGGTGCTTCTCGAGCTCCTTGGGGCCGAGGCAAAGCACGTCGACCGACAGGCGGTTGCGGCTCAGATCATTCTCGTTCGGGGCGTTGATCACCTGGTCCAGCTGAAACCGCAGGGTCTGTTCTCCCACGCAACCGGTGAGCAAGAGCAGCAATCCGCC
>JALHOX010000018.1:0-15519 GCA_022842805.1 Phycisphaerae bacterium
AATCGGGCGCACCAACGTCTCGAGTACGCTCAGTTCGCTCGCTACCACCGAGTTCTTGCCCGCAGCGCACGCCTGCCAAAGCGGGGTCAACATGAAGTCAAACGGAGAAATCTTCTCCACCGCGTAGATGATGCAGTTGGAGTCCAGGTAGACCGCCCCCGTCGCCGGCAGCTTCAGCGCTCCCACGAATCACGCTCATCGTTCATGTAGGCGTCCACTTCGTCGGACGCGCGGAACAACAAACCGCCGGGGCACTCCGCGAGAATTTCAACGATCGGGCGTCGCCCGTTGTGCGGCCCGTCAGCCAGGCGAACGGTGACTTCGACCGCTTGTCCGAGCGGCAGATCCGGCGCGCGAACTTCGATCTTGCCCCCAGCTTGAACCGTCGTGTGGATTTTTCGCGCTGCGCCCAAAGCCATCACCTCTTCTCTCAAGATTGTATGACCGATGCGCTGGCCCACAAAGCAGCGCGCATTATCGGCAATCCTCCGTTTTTCCACCGCCGGCTCCCGCCGCCGAGCAAAACGCAAGCCGCGCCCCCGCCCCATCCGCCTCATAAGAACCGCCACCACCCGCCCGCCGCCGGGCAGCCCGCCGCAAGCCGCGCCGTCGCCCCGCCAGCCACGACCCCGCTCGCGCTTGACGTACAAAATCGACTCGATTTCCGCGCCGCCCTCTGGCTAGAGTGGGGGTGTCAGCGGCTGGGTTGCGAGCGATCGCGAACTAAAGAGTAAACACAACGCGAATCGCGAGCGCTCGTCTTGTTCCACGGAGGACTGAAGCCAATGGATGAATCCGCCTTTCAGAAGAAGCTCGGCGAACTCGTCGACCAGATCGAGTCGCTGCCCGAGAGCGAACGCGACCGGCTGCGGCAGATCGCGGCTGAGACGCAGCAGCGTCACGAGAAGATGAAAGCCAGCTTCAAGTCGTTGCAAGACAGCATCGACTACCTGCGGCTGGGCATCAAGTATCTCATGTTCGACCTCGAAGCCACACGCCGCGAGAACGCCTATCTGCGAAAAATGCTCGAGCAGGAATCGAGCGGCGGAGAGAAAGACGCGGACGGCGAAAAAGAATAGCGCGTGCCCGACGCGCCGTAGCCGCCCCGACCCCCCCGACCCGCGAAGGCGCCACCAAAAAACGAAAAGCCGCGCGAGCCGAAGCCGCGCGGCTTTTCAAATCTCAAACTCTTCCCAGCGCTTGCCTACCAGGCGAAGTGCGAGAAGGCCTTGTTCGCGTCCGCCATGCGGTGCACGTTCTCGCGCATGTTCATCGCATCGCCTTCGCGGCGATACGCGGCCATGATCTCGTCCGACAGCTTGATCGCCATCGGCCGGCCCTTCTTGGCCCGACAGGCATCGAGCATCCAGCGGATCGCCAGCGACTGCTGCCGCTTGCTCTTCACCTGCATCGGCACCTGATAGTTGGCGCCGCCGACGCGCTTGCTGCGCACTTCGACGTTCGGCTTGATGTTGTCCATCGCCTGCTCAAACACTTCGACCGGCGGGACATCCTTGATCTTCTCCGCCACGCGATCGAGCGCGTCATACATGATCTGTCGGGCGACGCTCTTCTTGCCCTGCCACATCATGCAGTTGATGAACTTCGAAATGGCCACGCTGTTGAAGCGCGGGTCGGGGCGAAGCTGGCGGGCGGAAGCGGTAAAAGCCTTGTAAGCCATGCGTCAGTGTTCCGGATCAGAGTCTTTTCGATCGAACAGCCTTGATTCTTTCAAAACCTCGCGGGGCAACCAAGCCGGCCGCGCGGCGATCGTCGGCCTGCGAAGCCGCAGGCCGCGACTTACTTCTTCTTCATCTTAACGCCGTACTTACTACGGCTGCGGTTTCGACCCTTGCCTTCTTTGTCCTTCTGGACGCCGGCACAGTCGAGCTTGCCGCGGATGATGTGATAGCGCACGCCGGGCAGATCGCGTACGCGACCGCCGCGGACCAGCACAATCGAGTGTTCCTGCAGGTTGTGGTCGACGCCGGGGATGTACGCCGTCACTTCGCGACCGTTGGTCAGTCGCACGCGGGCGACCTTTCGCAACGCCGAGTTGGGCTTCTTGGGCGTCTGGGTCTTCACGATCAGACAAACGCCGCGCCGAAACGGGCACTGATCCAGATCGCGGACCTTGGATTTGGCGGCAATCGGCCGCCGGGGACGGCGAATCAACTGATTGATCGTCGGCATACGCCCTCGACACTCTCTCAAACGACGGACACACGGGTACCCCGCTCCGGACGCACCGAAGCGAGCCGTGCAGTATAGCGGGCCGCCGGGGCTTGCCAAGGGGGGCAAAACGAGGGGGAAAGGGGTGGGAGCGGTGAAGCGGTGCCCCCACTCCACCTCGCCCAAGAGCCGCGGGCTTCAGCCCGCGCGGAGCTCCCGGGCGGAGCATTGGTCCGGACACCGACCGCCCCCATCGTCAGCCGCTCAAAATTGTTTCACGTGAAACACGTTTGCGCACGCAAACGGGGGGCCGCGCCGGGCCGACCGGCCGGTTTTTGCGGCCCCCTGCCGCTTTTGCCCGGTTAGTCCCGGCGGCTGTCGGATTATTCTCATCGTCGTGCCATCGACCCGCCGCCGATTCCAACAGACCATCCCCCACCTGCTCTGGGGCCTCGCGATCACCCTCTTTCTCGCGGTCCCGGGGCCGTGGATCGAGACATGGTCGGGGTTTGACTGGCGGCGCGGGACGGAGTGGATCGTGATTCGCTTCGCAGCGACAAACCTCGAAATCTCCCGCTCCGCGGCAGTGTTTTCCGAATTGTGGTTGTGGACGGATGCGCCCGGCGGATTCGGCTTCGGCGGGCCCGATCGTTCCGCCATCCGAGTTCAATCTGATTCCATGATCCCTCGTTGGGTGGACAACGCCTCGCAACCGGAGGCGGGCCGGGACGTTCCCGCCTACAACTCGACCGTCGCCAGTGGCGCCCCGATGCGCTGCGCCGTCTATTCGCGACGGGCCGGCATAGACGCCAAGGGGCAACCGGCGTGGTTGCTCGTCAATGCCGCTGATTTCGGCGAGTTGAGGGTCTTCGGCGTTACCGCGCAAGTCGTCATCCCCCTGCGCGTCCTCTGGCTCGGGTTCTTCGTCAACGTCGCCTTTTGGTCGCTGGTGTCGGCGGCCGTCGCATATGCGTTTTCCGCCATTCGCCGCCGACTGCGAATCGCCAAAAACCTGTGCCCCCAGTGCGGCTATGACATCCGCGGCGCGGCGAGCAACCGCTGCTCGGAGTGCGGCGGCGCGATTCGGCCGGCCGCCGCCTGACCGGCGCGGGGAGATTGCGTCACGAATCTAGTTTTCCGGGTGGCGCGTGAGTTCGGCGCTGGGGGCGTCGCTCGTTCTCCTATGAGAACTGCCCGCGACCGATCTCCCCCGCCCGAAAACACCGAGCGCGAACGGCCCGCGTAGCTGCTCCCTCCTTCGCTCCCGCAGCTACGCAGCCGCTCGTACGCCCGTGTGCACGCGTGCGTCGGTGTCACGGCCGGGCCAACAACGGCCCGGCCGTGTGTTCCTCCCACCGACGCGGCCCCCGGCCCGCCGGAGTACCGCGGCCCGCCCGCCCTGTTTAGACTGTCGCGATGCGCGAACCCGCTGCCGCCGACGATTCCACCCGCCTCACCGCCGGACGAACAGTCCAGGATCTGGTCTCGATCCTCGCCGGCTACGGCTTTGCCGCAACCGCCGAGGGCGACCCAACCGCCCGCATCGCCGGCGTCGCGACGCTCGAAGAAGCCGAGTCGCGACACGTCTCGTTTCTTTCGAACCCCAAGTACGAAAAGCACCTCCAGACCACACGCGCCGGCGCGGTGGTGGTCAAGCCCGGCGTCGATGTGCCGGCCCATTTGGCCACGCTCCGCACCGAAGACCCCTACGCTGCCATCACCGTCCTCATCGTCGCGCTCCACGGCCACCGGCGCCACGCCCGCCCGACACCCCGCAGCAGCGCCGACCCCCTCATCGCCGCCACCGCCGGCATCGGCGCCAACGCGACGATCTACCCCGGCGCGACGATCGACGCCGGCGCGCAGATCGGCGACGACGCCGTGATCTACCCCGGCGTCTATGTCGGCCCGCGCTGCCGCATCGGCAAGCGCGTGCTGCTCTATCCAAATGTCGTGATTTACGACGAATGCGTCCTCGGCGATCGCGTCACGATTCACGCCGGAACGGTCATCGGCAACGACGGGCTGGGCTATGCCCCGGTCGGCGGGCAATGGGTGAAGATCCCGCAGATCGGCATCGTCGAGATCGGCGACGACGTCGAGATCGGCTCAAACTGCTCGATCGACCGCGCCACGCTGGGCCGCACACGCGTCGGCCGCGGCACGAAGATGAGCAATCTGATTGCGATCGGCCACGGCACACAGGTCGGCGAAGATTGCATGTTCGTCGCCCAGACCGGGCTGGCCGGTTCGGTCACGGTCGGGCGACACGTCACGCTCGCGGGGCAGGTCGGCGTCGTCGGACACATCCGCATCGGCGACAACGCGAAGGTCGGCGCCAAGGCGGGCGTGGTCAACGACGTGCCCGAAGGCGAGACCTACCTCGGCCAACCCGCGATCCCCATCGCCGACATGCGACGCCAGGTCGTCTATGTGCAGCGCCTGCCGGAGCTGGCGCGGCAGATGAAGGCGATGCAGGCCCAAATCGATCAGTTGATGGGAAAGACCGGCAAGCCGACGGAATAGCGCGCAGCACCGCGCACGCTCACTCGTTCACGCAACCGACCCCTCGATCCCCATCATCCGCAACCTCTGCGGCGGCGAGACCGCGTAGCGTTGCAGAGTCGCGCTATCAGGCGCGACTCCCAGGCCAAAGCCGCCCACGGTCGGCGGGCGACCACCATAGCCAAAGCGCATCGACGGGCGAACGGGGTCGGCTTTGAGCAGGATGCGGCCAAACGCCCCCTCCACGAAGCGGACCTTTGGACACGCCTCGAGGAACGCCTGCTCCGCCGCGGTGAGGATGCTGGTCTGCCCGACCAGGCAGCCGAGCTGCACATCGCGATTGGCCTGCAGCACTTCCGCGGCCATCGCCAGGGCCGGCATCAACCCCCCCACCTTCGCCAGCCGGATATTGAAGACCTGCACGCCGCCCGCGCGGAGCAGCCGCCGCGCGTCGCCGATCCCCAGCAGCGATTCGTCGACGATCAGATCGCAAGCCGTCTGCGCCGCCAGCGCGGATAGTTGCGCGTCGTCGCGGTCCTTCAGCGGTTGCTCGATCGCGCAGACGCCGAAGCGTTCGAGCAAGTGCAGCGAGGCGGCGGCCTCGCTCGCCGTCCAGCCGCTATTGGCATCGACCCGCAGCGTGACTCGCTCTTTCTTCAGATCCGTCGCGAGAAACTCGTAGGTCCAGGCCAGCCGCTCCTGCCACTCGGGCACGGCCACCTTGAGCTTGAAATCGCGCAATCCGTAACAGCGCTGAATGCGCAGCCAGCGATGCAGCTTCGCCCGCGTGCTGCCGATGGCGATGCCGGAATAACGCGCGGTGTTGCGACTGCCCGGCGCTCCGAAGCCGGCCAGCCCCATCCAGCCGGCCACATCCGCCGCCCGGCGGCGAAACGCGCGACCCGCAAGATCGATCAGAGCCAGCTCAACCGCGCAGCGGGCGGCGTGAATGATGCGGCCTTCGTCCTCGAAGGGCAGCGACTCGATGAACTCCAGCGCCTCCGGAAAACTGGCGGCGCTAAAGTTCGCCAGCCGCGGCAAAAAAATCTTCTGCAAATCGGTCAGGACCGACTCGCTGGTCTCGCCGGTGACGTAGGGCCGCGCGAGCGTCTCGCCGATGCCGGGCAGATGTGCGTACGGCGCGTGGCCGTTGAGCTCAACGATGATCGGATCGGCCACCTCGCGCGTCGCCGCCGCATGCTCGAACCGAAAGCGCATCGGGATCGCAAGCGCGTGAATGCGGGCGTCGGAGATGCGAAGCGGCGCCGTCATGACAGCCACCGCCGCCCGGTGGGTGAACGCCGGATAACAACTTCCGCAACAGCGACCGGCGTTGGGCGACACCTGTCAGAGCACGACGCGGGAGGCGGCGAATCGGCGAAACGGTTGACCGACACGCCGCGCGCCGGCGGACAATCGGTCCGCGCGGCCCCCTCTGCATTCTTCATTCTGCATTCCGCATTTCTCGCCGCGTGGACCGCCCGCGCCGCGCGCCCTATCCTGACCCTTTTACGACGCACCGAAAGCCCGAGGCAGAGATTATGGAACGAGCGCTGGTGGCCGACTTGCGCAAGCACGTCGGACAGACGGTCACGATTCAGGGTTGGCTCTACAACAGCCGGTCGAGCGGCAAGCTCGCGTTTTTGATCGTGCGCGACGGCACCGGAACAGTGCAGTGCGTGCTCGAAAAAACCGACGCCAACGCCGAAATGTTCGCCATGGCCGAAAAGCTCAGCCAGGAGTCTTCGCTCGAAGTCGACGGCGAGGTGCGGGCCGACGAACGAGCCGAAGGCGGGGTCGAGATGACCGCAAAGGCCGTCCGCCTCGTGCACGCCAGCGAGGGCTACCCCATCACGCCCAAGCCGCACGGCGTCGACTTTCTCTTTCGCAACCGCCACTTGTGGTTCCGCTCGAAGCGCCAGTGGATGATCCTTCGCGTCCGCGCGACGATCATCGACGAGATTCGCAGCTTCTTCAATCGCAACGGCTACATCCTCATCGACACGCCGATCTTCGCCCCCTCCGCCGGCGAGGGCAGCCAGACGCTCTTCAAGGTCGACTATTTCGGCGAAGAGGTCTATCTGGCCCAGACCGGCCAGCTCTACCTCGAATCGGCCTGCATGGCCCACCGCAAGGTCTATTGCTTCGGGCCCACCTTCCGCGCCGAAAAGAGCAAAACGCGCCGACACCTCACCGAATTCTGGATGGTCGAGCCCGAAATCGCCTATTGCCAGCTCGATGACGTCATCAACGTCGCCGAAGACCTGGTCTGCTCGCTGGCACAGCGCGTCCTGCGCGATCATCGCACAGAGCTCGAAGCGCTCGGCCGCGACATCAGCAAGCTCGAAGCGATCAAAAAGCCCTTCTATCGAATCACCTATTCCGAGGCCGCCGAAATCCTGCGCGGGCCGCGAACGCGCGAGCTGCTCGACAGCGACATGGTCCGCGCCACCGCGCGAAAGGCCGAACTGGAAAAAATGATCGCCGAAAAGGAGAAAGAAGCGGCCGGCCAGGGCGTCAAAAAGTGGAAGGCCGAGAAGCTCGCGGCCGAGGTCATCGACCATCGCGAAGAGCTGAGCGAGGTCGAGACCGAAATCGACAATATCCCCAAACACAAGCAGCTTTCGGCCAATTTCGACTGGGGCGGCGATCTGGGCGGCTCCGACGAAACGCTCATCGCGCGGCTGCATGACCGGCCCGTCTTCGTCACCCACTACCCCCGCGACTGCAAGGCGTTCTACATGCGCCGCCACGACGCCGACCCGCGTCTCGTGCAAAACTTCGACCTGCTCGCGCCCGAAGGCTACGGCGAAGTCATCGGCGGCTCACAGCGCGAGGAGCGGCTCGATGTGCTCGTCCATCGCATGCAGGAAGAAGGGCTGAAGCAGGAAGACTACGAGTGGTACCTCGACCTGCGCCGCTACGGCTCGGTGCCGCACGGCGGCTTCGGCCTCGGCGTCGAGCGCACCGTCCGCTGGCTCTGCGGCTTGCAGCACATTCGCGAGACGATCCCCTATCCGCGCCTGATGGGTCGGTTTTATCCGTAAGCGGTTCGGGAGTGTCCGTTCGATTTCGTGTAGAGATGTCTGTGTGGATGTCCGTGGTGCAGGTTTCCAACCTGCACCAAAGTCTTCGCGCACAGGCCAAAGCAGCACGCGAAAATCCGCCCCTACTTCGCCGATTTGCTCGGCGTATCCGCCAAAATCTTCACGATCTTTTGCCGAATGTCCGGCGCTCGCTCGCCATTCACCATTACGGCGAACATCAGCGTCTGCCCGTCGCTGCGGGTCAGATAGCCCGCCAGCGTGCTGACGCCGCGAATCGTGCCCGTCTTGCCGATGAACTTTCCGATCAGCGGCGCGTGCTTATAGCTGCGCATCGTGCCCTCTTCGCCGGCGCGGGCCAGGCTCGCCCGAAAGGCCGCCCACTCCGGACCTTGCATCGATCGCAGCAGCGCGACGATCTGCCCGGCGCTGACGCGGTTGTCATGCGACAGCCCGCTGCCGTCGCGCAGGATCGCGCCATCCATCGACATCCCCGCGTCGCTCAGCGTCTTGCGCACCACATACGCGCCACGCTCCCATGTGCCCGCGTGCCCGCTGCGCTGCCCGTTCGGCCCATACGCCGCCAGCGCCTTGATCAGACACTCGGCGAACATGTTCTGGCTAAACGCGTTGCAGCGCCACAGCACATCTTCCAGCGTGGTCTGATGCGCCAAGAGCAGCGGGGTCGCCCGCAGCTTCTCCGGCGTCAGCGAGCGGCGCACCACATCGCCGCGAACGCGGATGCCGCGCGCCGCCAGCGCCGTCTTCACTGCGTGCCCCACGAAGAGCGTCGGGTCGCCAACCGCGACCGGGCTAAGCTGCCAATCGCGCGGCGAATTCTTGCCGACCGGCGGCACCACGCCGCGGAAAACCAGCACGTCGCTGTCGATCGCGCGCGTCACGCTCGGGCGGCCCTTCGCGCCGAGCTTCACCTCATTACGCAAAAAGGTCGGCGGCAGCGCGGGGATCAGCTCAATCGTCGGGCCGCTGTCGCCGCGCCGCACGATGGAGTCGATGCAATTGTTGTTCAGATTCAGCGCGCCGATCGGGGCCTGATACCAATCCGCCGCCTGATCCGCCGGCCAGTCCGGGTGGCGAAACTCGCGGTCGAAGACGCCGTCGTCGATCGCGATCTTGTCGATCTCGCTCACGTTCGCGCGCCGCAGCGCCTCCGCCAGATCCTCAAACAACTGAAAGCGCGGATGCTTGTGCTTTTCCGAAAGCCGCTCATCGGCCAGGCCCGGATCGCCTCCGCCGATGATCAGCAGGTCTTCGCCATCGCGGCGAAACTCCGTGCGAAACTGAAAGCCCGTCCCCAGCCGGCGCACCGCGGCGGCCGAGGTGAATAGCTTCAACACGCTGGCGGGCTTGAGCGGCTCGTCGGCGTTGGTCGCAAAGAGCGGCGTCGCGCCGCCGTCGCTGACGACCAGCCCGATCGCCGTCTTCGCCGGTAGCTCCTTCAGCTCTTTCTCCAGCGCCGCCCGCAACTTGGCCGCATCGACCTCTGCCGCCGCCAACGGGATCCAGGCGCCAATCAGCAGAACGACCGCGGCGAGCGACGAGTTTCGCGTGCAGAACGTCGGGCTCAACAGCTGCCCCCGCCATCGCGCCGGCAAAACCTGGCCAATCTCTTCATGCCGCCGGCAACTTTGATTCGCGGCCTCTCCGGTCTCCCCCGCCGCTTGCCCACAGCGGCCGCGCGCACCACGAAGCCCGCTCCGCCCTCTGCACTCGCACCTCGCCACTCTCATCGCGCTCCCTCGCTGAGTCCTCGAAGTAATGTCACCAATCGCTTGAATGCCGGCGGAAACGGCGCCTCCAGTTGCAGCCGCTTCTCATGAATCGGGTGGGCGAATTCGATCCGCCAGGCGTGCAGCGCCTGATATTCGAACAGCGGGTCGCTCGTACCCGAGCCGCGAATCTGCGCTTCGCTCATCGCCCGCCCGCCATACATCAGATCGCCGAAAATCGGAAAGCCGATGTGCGACATGTGCACGCGAAGCTGGTGCGTGCGGCCCGTCTTGGGGTGCATCTTCACCAGCGAGAATCCCGGATAGCGCTCAGCCACTTCGTAGTGCGTGACCGCCGATTTGCCCACGTCGATCTTGTTCTCGCGGATCAGCACCGCGAATTTCTCGCGCACCACCGGATGAACGCCGATCGGCGCGTCGATCGTGTCGGCATCCAGCGGCGGGCGGCCATGCACCACCGCCAGATAGGTCTTCTGCACCGTGCGCCGCTCAAATTGCAACCCGAGCCGCCAGTGCGCCTCGTCGGTCTTCGCAATCAACATGATGCCCGTGGTGTTCTTGTCGAGGCGATGAACGATGCCCGGGCGCCAGGGGGCGCTGCCCGTGCTCAGCGTGGCGGAGTGGTACATCACCGCGTTCGCGATCGTCCCCGTCTGATACTGCCGCGCCGGGTGACAGATGATCCCCGCCGCCTTGTTGATCGCGATCAGATATTCGTCTTCGTAGATGATCTCAAGCGGAATGTTCTCCGGCACCAGCTCGGCCGGCTCCGGTTTCGGCAGCGTGAGGTCGATCACGTCGCCGCTGTTCATCTCATAAGAAGATTTGGTGGCGTGCCCGTTCACCAAAATGCTGCCATCCTTGATCAGCTTCTGGATCGCCGTGCGCGAAAGTTGGGCGAAGCGCCCCTGCAGATATTTGTCCAGCCGCCGACCGGGCAGCTTGCGGCGAATGGTCAGGCGCACCAGCTCGCGCGCGTCCTCGTCCTCGGACTCCTGGTCCGCCGCCGGTCGCTCAATCAGATCATCGTCGTCCGGCGCCCGGCTCACGGCTGCGCGGGCGAGGCGGGCTGCGAAGCCGGCGCGGGCGCGTCGGCCGGCGCGGGAGCCGGATTCTGCGGCGCGGCTTCGGGCAAAGGCTCAAAGTTCTGCGGAACGTCCTCGGGCCGCATGCGCTCGATCGTCACGCCCGGCTTCACCTCCACCTGCTCGCCGGCCGGCGTCTCCCGCGAGAGCGGCAACGTCACCGACTGACGCTCGCCGGTCGGGGCGGCCACCGGCGCGCTGGCGACCGGCCGGCTGCCCGGGGCAAAGGGCTTCACCGCGATCACCTCCGCCATCGACTTCAGCCGCTGCTCGGCCATCGCGACATACGGCGAGCCGGCGAAGCGCTCGCTGCTCGTCAACGCCTCGTAGTCCGCCTTCGCACCTTCGAAATCCGACAGCGTTTCGAGCACCGAAGCGCGCTTGAAACGGGCCGCGGCGATGACCTGCGGCGCAATCGCCGGGTCCGCGATGATCTGCCCCAGCATTTCCTTTGCTTCTTTGCAGGCCGGCTCCAGCTTCGCATCTTCCTCGAAGCCTTCGCGCAGCAGCTTGTCGGTCAGCATCATCCGCGCCGCGGCCAGCAGCGCCGGATCGCTGTTGCGCGAGATCACTTCGCGCAGCGCGGCGTTCGCGGCGGCGGCGTCCTTCGCTTCGAGCTGCGAGGTGTAGAGGTCTTGCCAGGCGTTCTCGATCGAGCGCTGCGACGACGTTCGCCACGACCAGATCGCAAGCGCCAGCGCCGCCCCCAGGCCGACGAGCAGCACCGTGGTGCGAAAGGCCGGCGTCTTGATGAAATCGCCGGCCTCGCCGATCAACTCGCCCAGTTCGTTGGTCTTCAGATTGTGTCGCGTCTGTGCGTCCATCGGATCCTCAAATCGCCCGACCACGGTCGGATGGTTTTCGTTTCAATCAGAGCCGCCCCCCTGTTAGGGAGCAGCTTTCGTTCACCGGCCGAAACCGCCGCCTCACGGGCGCGGCTCCGATTTCTCTTTCACTCGCTATTGCGGCTGCGCCGGCGCATCCTGAATCACCGGAATCATCTCCAGCGACAAATCAGTGCCCATGCCCACGCGACGGATGTTGATCCGCAGCTCTTCGTAGGCGCTGCTGAACACCATCGAATACAGCCCGTTATCAAAGCCGCGCTGTCGCAACGTGTAACCCGCCGGGCCCATCGTCCGCGTGAAAAACGCGAACAACTCGTCCGGCGACGTCCGGCCCGTGAAGGCATATTTGCCCAGCCGCATGCGCGGATTGTCGACGCCCGAGCTGCGCTCCGGCACCAGCCTGAACCCGCGCGGCAGCGGCACACCGACCAGAAGCGGATGCTCCTGATGCGCGGCCTGCTCGGGCTGCCCAAACAAGCCGCCGCCCCGCTGCGTACACCCGCCGAGGCAGGCGCTCGCCAGCAGAACCACCAGCATCCGACGACCAGTCGGTCGGCTCACGCGGCAATCCCTTGCGCGATCATCGGCCCCGCATCCGGCAGGACCGAATTCTTCACGAACCCCTGATTCTCCCGCCACAGCCGTATCGCGTCAATTCCGCGCGCCCCGGTTAGCAACGGCGTCCGCCGGTTCTTCCTGCTGTGGTGCGGCTTCTCAAGATGCACTTCGTTGCTTCGAACGCGGCGCCTGCGCCCGTCAGAGCCGCCCCCGTCTGGAAGTGCTCTTTGCTTCACCCGGCCGCGTCCGCAGTCTTAATTCGCCCGCTGGGCATACGAACTTTGCCACGGGCCGCGGCCGGTGGACCGCTGCCCACCCAAAAACGTATCTACGACTGGGCCCCCGATTGCGTCGCCACCACCTCAATCGCGTAAGGTCAATCGACAGGTTGTCGACCCAATCAAACTCCGGACCCAATCGGACCCATCGCTTGCCTGCCCTAACTCCGACAACACTCGCCCGCCGTCGCCCCATCGACTGGACCAGCCTGCTCCTCACCGAGCCGACCCCCGCCCCGGCTTGGCTGAAACTCGCGGTCTACTTCGTCGAGTTGGTCGCGTGGCACATGCTGCTGCCCAGGCTCATGATCACGCTGAATGGGCTCGTGGAGGCGACGCGCCAGATCGTCTGGCTCTGGCTGGTCGATGGCTATGGCGCATCGTTCACGGCGCCGGTGGGTTTCATCGCCTTATGGAATGGCCTCGAACTTCGCGGGGTCGCGCTGGGGCTCCCGGCCGCAGAAATCGCCGCCGCCATTGTCGTCCACCTCCTGCTACGCCGGTCATTTCACCAAATGGAACTCGCCGAAGTCGCGCGGCATACGCTTCGTACGGTGATCCTGCTTACCGTGCCGGCGCTTCTGGTGCTTTCCATCCCCGAATACTTCGTCCTACCCCGGCACGCGAATTGGATCATCCCCGCCGCGCTCGCCGCCATGCTCGGTGCCGTCGTCATTCTGCCGACGCGCCTGACCGGCCGCGACGCGAAGTGGTCACTCCGGCGGGTCCGCTGGCGTCCCTCCTGCCCCGAATGCGGCCAGTCGATTCGCCGGGCCGCGTCGCCGCGCTGCACCGAGTGCGGGGCGATCTTCGTCGGCGACGCCCGCCGCAATCGGCGGTGGGCCGTGCAACGCGTCGCGCTCGATCGCGGTCGATCGCCGTGGAGCGTTTCCGCGCGCGATTCGAACGATCATTCATGCGTTGCTGATGCCCTGTGATTTCGGCGATCGGCTGGCAGTCCCCGATCGCTTTTCGCGAGCCGCCGTTTTCGGCGCTGCATGTGTTCTGTTGACGCTGATGCTGGCAAATCCGATTCCGGCGATCGTGACGATCGCGTGGTTTATCTTCGAGTTCCTCGCATTTACGCCGCCCGAGCCGATCAGCTATCGCGGCATGATCCTCAATTCATTGACGCTCACCGGCATGATCTGGATGGTGATCATCCTCAGCCTGCCCGTGGTCTGCGCTCTATTCATCGCCCTATGGCCTTTCCCAAGCAACCACGCCCGCGCTGTCGCGCTAAAGTGGTCGTGTTACTCAATGGTGATCCTGCCGCTGCTGTTATCTCTCGGCTGGTGCGCCCTAATCTACATTGAGACGCGGCTGACCATGGGAGCGGGGGGCGTCCCTGCGTTTCACCAATGGCTACAGCAGAATCGCACTCTCGTGCCCACCATCTTCGCCGCGGCCTACGCGCTCTTTTGGGGTATGGGCATGCAGCGAAATCGCTATCTTCACCAGCGCGGTCGATCACTCGGTCAGGCGTTCTCGATCGCATTTCTCCTCACCTGGTGGTTCGTATGCACATGGCTGATCCCGATTGGCTACTTCTGGAGCGCGGCATGAGCCTCGAACATCGCGCTCAACGCGCTCCCGCGCCGCGATGGCCGGGTTGGCGAATGGCTGCTCTGGCTTTTCTGATCGCCGCCATCGGCGGCTGGCGATTCGCTCGCCAATGGCTGGCTCGCGCGGCGATGCACATACCATACTATGAAGCCCAGCCTATACTGTTTGCAGGGACGATCGGCGAGCGTTTTCCAGACCGTTCGCAGTCCTTCCCGGCATGGTCGTTATCCTTCGTTGACACTGGCGATTGGTTCAGGCCAATCTGCGGGGTTTACAACATGAAGCCCGAAATGCCGATTCACAGCCCCGGCGACGCGGGACTTCGGTACTTTATTCTGAATCCGAATCTCGACGATTGCGGCGGCTTTCTCAGTCGCAACTATTACATCGAGTCGCGTGTGTGCGAGGACTGGGACAGTGATGGATACTACGAGTTGCCGTTGATCGTCTCCCGCGACATTAACGCGGGTTCGCCCGCCTCGTGGTTTCCTCATGTATGCGCCGTACGAATCAGACCAACCGTAACCGAGATCGTCGCGATCGTGGAAGAGTTGCCGTGCACTCCGCCCCATGCCAATCGATGGGTGGTGCAAGTACAACCTCCGCGCGCCATCGGCGGAGGAATGCACCGGCTCTTTTTGGAACGATATGATCGCACGCCCTGGGCGGGCATGGCCCCGCCCGGCACGGCGGCCCCCCCGCCGCCCGCAGTCGGCGTCCGACTCGGCGGCCTCAAATGGACCCGCCCAGGCGGCACGCTCCGCGCCGTCGGCGAATGGGCCCCCGAGCTGCGCGCCTACACCCCGCCCATCGATCAGCCCTGGATTCTTCCGCCCGAGACGAAGCTGCAAGACATGATCGAAAAAATCATCGCCGAAGAGCAGCCGCAAACGCCCGATCCGGACTAAAGTTCGCAGCAACGCGGCGCTGATCAATATGCTAAAATTCGTGAATGCAGCCGGTCGAATCGCTCCCCCTCAACACCACGCTCTCCGCCGTCCGCGAAGTGCGGATCGAGGCGGCCATGGAGCAGACCCGCGCCGTCCGCCACTTCTACGACACCGTCTTCGACCTCCGCCCGCGCCGCCCCAACAGCGCCCCGGGCTTCGTCGGCGGCTGGATCGTCGACTCCAAGCCGCGCCTTTGCTTCATGTGGCGACACGACCCGGTCGTCTTCGCCCAGCGGCCGCGCGTGCGCCTGTTGGTCGACTCGATGGGCGAGCTCATCGCCCGCCTGACTCGGCTCGAACACCCCTTCACCCTTCGCCACGAAATCCAGCTCGGCGCCCGCGTGCTCTACCTCAACGACCCCGTCGGCCACCTGATCGAAGTCCGCCAGTTCACCGCAATCTAGCGATTTCGAAATGAGCCGCAGGCTTCAGCCTGCGCGGTCGCGATCCTTCCAGGCCGCATCACCGTCGCGGACTCCGCCTCAATACCCGCTCGCCTGCCCATCCTTGCGCGACTCGCTCGCCGCGATGTACACATCCCGCGCGCTGTCATACAAAATCGCCTGATACCCGCCAAAAACCCCCGGCTTCGACACAATCTTGTGCCCGCGCCGCGCGAGCTCCTCCTGCACGGCCCGCGACACGCCGCTCTCCAGCGAAACCGTGCCGCCGTCGCGCATCGTCTCGCCGGTCGGCTCGCTCGAGCCGGTGTGATACCAGCGCGGCGCGTCGCCCGCCTCCTGCAAATTCATGCCAAAGTCG
>JALHOX010000018.1:15529-23013 GCA_022842805.1 Phycisphaerae bacterium
ACAACACCTGAACATGCCCCTGCGGCTGCATGTCGCCGCCCATGACGCCGAAGCTCAGCCAAGGCTTGCCGTCGCGCGTCACGAATCCGGGAATGATCGTGTGAAACGGCCGCTTGCCGGGCCCGAATGCGTTGGGATGATCGGCATCGAGCGAGAAGAGCGCACCGCGATCCTGTAGACAAAAACCCAGCCCCGTCGGGCACAATCCCGAACCGAATCCGCGATAGTTGCTCTGAATCAGCGAGACGATGTTGCGCTGTTCGTCGGCCACGGTGAGGTAGATCGTGTCGCCCTCGCGCAGTCGCAGGTCCGCCTCGCGCAGCGCATCCGCCGGCGGCGCCGCGCCAGGCTGCGACGTCGCCTTCGCGGCCGGATTGGCGAGCACGCGAATCTGCCCCGCCGGGAAGGACGTCGCCGCTTTCATCGGGTCGATGAGCTTGCGACGCTCCGCCGCATACTCCGCCGACAAAAGTGTTTCACGTGAAACAGCGTTGTACCGCGGGTCGGCATAGAAGCGGGCGCGATCTTCGTAGACCAGCTTTTTGGCCTCGATCATGCAATGCAAATACGCACTGCTGTTGAATCCGAGCGATTTCACGTCGATTCCGCTGAGGATTTGCAGCATCTGCAGCGTCGCAAAGCCCTGCGTATTGGGCGGCAATTGCCACACGTCATAGCCGCGATAACTCACCGAAATCGGCTCGACCCACTCGCTCTTGTGCGCCGCGAGGTCGGCCTTCCGCAGAAAGCAGCCGTTTGCCGCACAAAACGCGTCGATCCGCTCGGCGATCGGCCCGCGATAAAAGGCGTCGCGACCGCCCGTCGCAATCTGTTGCAGCGTGTCGACCAGTGCGGGATTGCGAAACAGGTCGCCCTTGCCCGGCGCTCGGCCCTCGGGCAAAAACGTCTCCGCGAATCCCGGATAATCGCGGAGCTTGTCACCGCCGACCTTCCAATAGTGCGCAATCAACTCGCTCACCGGGAACCCCTCGCGGGCGTAAGCGATTGCCGGCTTCAGCAGCTCGGCCAGCGGCTTTTTGCCGAAGCGCCCGTGCAGCTCGGCCCAGCCATCGACGCAGCCGGGCACGGTGATCGGCAGCGGGCCGAAGTCGGGGACTTGCTTGAGGTTTTGCGATTGCAGATGTTCGAGCGTGAGGCCAACCGGGGCCGCGCCGCTCGCGTTCAGGCCATACAGCTTGCCCGACTCGGCATGCCAGACGATCGCGAACAAATCGCCGCCGACGCCGCAGCCGGTGGGCTCCATCAACCCCAGCGCCGCATTCGCCGCAATGGCGGCGTCGATCGCATTTCCACCGGATTTCAGCACGTCGATCGCGATCTGCGTCGCCAGTGGATGGCTCGTCGCGGCGACGCCATGCCGCGCAATCACCTCCGCCCGCGTCGCCATCGGCGGTCCGGCGTATCGATCGGCGGCGGCGGCGGAAAGAGTGAAAATCGTCATGGCGAGTCCAAGTGCGGTGTGTGGCTTGGGCATGCGGGAAGTGTAAGCTCCGTCGCGCGGGTATGGCCTGCCCTACCTTGCGAAGGGACGAAGCATGAATCGCCTGTTGTACTTCATCGCGAGCGGGGCATATCGCGCTCCCCAAGCGCTTCTGCGTTCGACTGAACGATGGCACACGGTCGCGATGCTGGCGCGATTTACAGGGCTGCTCGGCTTGGTCAATTTGGGACTGTTGGCGCACACCCTGATCAGCGGAAACCAGCGCGCTGGTGACATTGTGATTTACGGCCTGAATCCCTCGCTCATCGCTCTCGTATTGTTCACGCGCTATCAATTTCGCCGCGCATGTGAACGGATCCAGCGAGAGCTTGTCGATCGCGAGTCCATGCTCTGCTACGAGTGCGGCTACGACCTGAGCGGCGGAACTCCGTCCGGAACATGCCCCGAGTGCGGCGTTGGGTTCGAGCGCACATCGCTCGCCCACCGCTGGCGGGTCTGGCTGGTAGAACGTCTGGGGCCCGAGTGACATCGACGCACCGCGTCCGAATCGCCGCAGGCTGAAAAAGTAGGGTGCGTCCCTCGACGCACTGAAAATGTAGGGTGCGTCCCTTGACGCACCGCACGTTCGCGAATCGTTCAAATTCAGGTGCGTCGAGGGACGCACCCTACGCCGCTTGACGCCGAGATACACGCGAACCGCGCCGAGTGGCAGAGTTATCATTCACATATGAAAGAACTTGACGCGCTCATTGCGGCGCACGGTCTTGAGCCGCATTTCGAGGCGATTCGCTCATGGTTGCGCCCGTGCGTTGTCATTCAGTATCTATTCACTGAACAAACGCGTCTTCGACCAGCCGAATCGCGGCTCGGGGGTTTGCCGCATCTACCGGTGGGGTTCGACTGGCCTCACTGGCACGACCGGCCTCTCGCTCACATTGCGACGATTAACTTGTCGGAAGCCAGCAAGCACGATTCCACCGGGCTTCTCCCCGGTTCCGGACTGCTGTATTTCTGGTACGCAGTCCCGGAGTGCCCGTGGGGATTTGATCCGGTCCATCGAGGCGGGATGCGGGTTGATTACGTTCGAGACGGAACGCAAGCGTTGATCCAGGGCCGGCCGGAATTCGAACGACACTCCGACATCATGAAGTGCCTGCCGAACCGGGGCGCATTTCATCCATGCACCGTCCAGTTCTCGGCAGGAATGACGCTACCCCGCAGGAATTGGGTGCATACATTCGCACGAGGCGCACTCGATGACGAATCACTGGAAAAATACGCTGATCTTGAGTTCGACTTTAATGCGGACTTCGGCGGCGATAACCGCTTACTCGGTCACCCGGACATCATTCAGTCGCCTTGGGAAGAGGAATGCGAGCGCGTGAGCAGGCGCATTGTCGATCCAGCGGTGGCGACCGGGGGCGACGCCGAGTCCGACGCGCTCCGAGTGGCAGCGGCGGAGTGGCGTCTGCTCCTACAACTGGAATCCGACGAAGCCGAAGATGGTCCTGAGTGGATGTGGGGGGATTGTGGACGTATCTACTACGCGATCCGCGAATCACATCTGCGCGCGAAACATTTTGATCAGACGTGGTTAGTCCTGCAATGCTACTGAGCGTGGAGTTTGCGGCCCTCGACGCTGAATATGTAGGGTGCGTCCCTCGACGCACCGCACGTTCGCGAATCGTTCAAATTCAGGTGCGTCGAGGGACGCACCCTACGCCGCTGGAACAGAAAGGACGCCGGTTTCGTGCCATGATCCTCGCCTTCACATTCTGGTCGCTTTCATTTCTGATCGCGCTGCAGTCGGCGCCAACCACCCATCCTGCCGACAACACCGCCGCCGACATGATCCTGGAGCGGTCAATCGCGGCGCGAGGCGGACGCGAAGCGTTTGCCGCGCTCTCCCACCGATACTTCGAGGGAAAATCGATCACGAACGACGGCAGGGAGAGCAGCGATCGCGGTTTGGTGGGGCGGCGCGGCGGATACTGGTACGAAGGGAGCTCCGAGCAGGATGGCTTGCTTCGGAGCGGGTCCGATGGCTCTACGTTCTGGGCGATCGACGGTGAGCATCACGAAATCTATGAGGGTGAGCAACTCGACTACAAGCAGGCCGAGGCCGCATTCGATGTGTTTGTGGACTACGAACAATATTTTCCGCTTCGGCGACTGATGGGTAGCGCAAAAGTAAACGGAAGCGAGTGCGACGTGATTCGATTGACCAGCAAATCCGGTCGCTTGGAGGATTGGTACATCGATCGCAAAACGAGCCTGGTGCTAAGAGTCTGGCGGCAGTGGCTGGTCGGCAGCCGTCGCGTTCAGGTCACTTGCGACCACCTCGACTATCGCACCGTGGATGGTGTCAAGGTCGCGCACGCCATCGTGCACCGCTCCGTGATGCCCAGCGGCCTCATGGAGATGCGAACCGAATACTCAGTGATCAGCCACACGCGTAACAAACCGGGTGAACGGGAATTCGCTCTGCCAGAAGCGATCGAGCAGCTACGCAGCCAGCGCGCTCAGTCCCAACCGGCGAGTTCGAGACCATCGCCGCCACGCGCACTGACTCGATAGTTCCGGCACGGCATGTAGTGTGCGTCCCTCGACGCTGACGTAGGCGTGTAGGGTGCGTCCCTCGACGCACCGATTCGGATACACGCGATTCGCTCGAAAAAAGGTGCGTCGAGGGACGCACCCTACGGCTTGTCGATGGAACAACCCCGCCCCGGGGCGCAGCGGCCGCCGCTTGCGGGCTTCTTCCGCGCGACGGCGGTTTATGAGCCTTCAGGCGGCGATACTCCGCGGCCCCGAGCAGCTTGGCCGAGATCCAGGCCTCATAGCGCCGCGCGACCCGCAGATACCACGACTTCGGAAGGACGCGCCCCAGCACTTCACGGGCCGCCTGCATCATGCTCGCCATCTCGGTCCTCGGAGTTCGGCCTCGGGTGATCCGCACCCGGGTCGCTCAGAGTAGCCGAGACGCGGCGCGGATCGAAATGGCGCCGCGACCGCCCGACGTTGACAGGTTTTATGGGGGCAGCGGCAGAGCGAAGCGACGCCGCGAGAAAGCGACGCGGCTGACGGGGTGGCCGTCAGCCGCGCGGTGCTCTTGAAGCCGAGCTTGGCGTTGAGAATCTTTCGCGGCCCGTCGGGCGAACGCCGCCCGGCGAGCCGCGCTCTTGGAGGCTTGGGTTCAGGCCGCCGTGCGGGTGCTGATCTCGCGCAACTGCAGGCCGGCGGGCGTCTGTTCGATCGCGATGAAGGCGGAGTGAGTGATCTGGCTCTCGCCGCTCAAGCGATGGCGCCACCAGTTCACGCGACAGAACTGCGTATGGCCCCTGCTCCACAGGCGTCGAATCTGCGCCGTGCCGACCCGATGCGGATAGGCGGCGGCAACAAGCCGCTCCACCGTCGTATCCGTCTCGGCAACGGGCGTTTCGATCAACATGTCGTCGAGCACCATCTCCTGACTGGCCATCGCAGATCTCCTTGATGCGATCGGCGACCATCGCCGTCGCGCTCTCTTGGATGCCGCAAGCATCCTCGCTATTCAATAGAGACGAATTAAGAACCCATTCGGATCACGGGAAATTGCAGATTCCAACTTTTTTTTCTTCGTGGAGTGGCAGTGTCGGATGCGATCGCGAATACGCGGACCTTCGCCGCGATTCCTCATCTACAGGATCGCATCCAACCTATGCTTCTGATGCGCGATTTGCTCACGCAAATCCGCTACTTCGTTGCGCAGCGACTCGATCTCGCGCTCTAAAGCCGCGATGCGGCCGGCGCTGCCGACGGAGTCGTGCGTAGGGGGTGTCGTTGTCACGCGAGAAATCATAGCAGGCTGAGAATCCGTCGTCTCGTTTTCGTACGTACTCACGACAGATTCATGAGATTCGTACAACGTGTGCGCCCAGCGAATCGCCGACTGTCCCGGCTGACGCGGCAACAGGCGGACAAAAGGCGTTTCTGCGCTTGAAAGCGCTTGCAATACGCCGGTTACCAATTCGAGCGTGTCGAACTCGGTCATCCGGCTGCAACGCGTGCGCAGTTCGGCCACCGTCTGCGGCCCGCGCAGCATGAGTTCGGCCATGATGGCCCGCTGCTGCGCCTGCCAGCCCCAGACCTCGGCGACGTTGTGCTTAAACTTGTCGGTGCGACTGCCCGCCCCGGCGCCGATGCGGTGGATCAGGTTTTCTTTGCGCAAGCCTTCGAGCGCGTCCCAGACGCTGTCTTCATCAAGCTCCATGACCGGGTCGCGGTTCTGCTTCTGATTGCAGCCCGTGACCAGGGCGTTGACCGTCATGGGATAGTATTGGGGCAGGGCAAGGGACTTCTCGAGGAGAACTCCCAAGACGCGGCGCTGGATCGAGTTCAGGACGATCGACACGGCCCCGTCGCTCCGCTTCTGGCAGCGTCCGCTGTTTCAGCCCATCAAGCCGCTGAAGGATTACGCGTCCCGACGATCGGGCGAACCGGACCGCCCTGCGGACCCGAATCGCCCCGATTTCGGATGTTCGCCGGCGGCCCCCCGCTCGAAGCGAAGGATCAGCCTTCCTTCTGGATGCGCTTCATGCTCTTGCGCACCTTGCGACGGCGGCGTTCGGAGGGCTTTTCGTAGTAGCTGGTCCGCTTGATGTCCCGGACCAGTCCTTCTTTCTCGCAGAGCTTCTTAAAGCGCCGCACCATCTGCTCGACCGACTCATTGCTCCGAACTTTGACCCGAATCATGCAACCCGTGTCCTTCGCATGTTCTGCATCCTCTTTTGCCCTGCAACCGCGGTGACCACCACAGCGGCGAACCTTGGAGCATATCGGAACCCCCGACACTCCGGCAACCGGGGCGGGCGACGGATTTCGGCGCCACCCCGTCCCAGCGCCCCCCGCCCGCCGGCCGCCGGCCGCCGGGGCCTACCCTACCCCCCCGCCGCCGCCGCCGGCTTCGGCACAGCCCGGCGGGACCAGAGCAAACCGGCCTCGAAAAGCACGATCATCGGCCCCGCCAGCAGCAAATGGCTCAGCAGGTCGGGCGGGGCGATCATGCCGGCAAAAATTACGACCATCATGATCGCCACCTTCCGGTAGTTCGCGATCTGATCGGCCGACACAATTCCGCTCCGCACCAGGAAATAGACCACCAGCGGAATCTGAAACGCGAAGCCGAAGGCCAGCGTCAGGATGAGCACGTAGGTCAGGTATTCGCTCAGGCGGAAATGGGTCGCGATCATCGAGGCCTGGTCGGCTCGGATCATCCGCGTCTCCAGGATGCCTTCGCTGGTCCGCACCTTGAGCTGCCCATCGACCAGATTAATCCAGACCGAACCGATCGGCGGACTGGCGGGGTCGCTGTTCAGGAGTGCGATCCCCCCTCCCGCCGCCCCGTCGGCCGGTCGCGTCTCCGCCTGCGCGGTGCGGTTATCGCCCAGCAGCGCCCGTTCGAGCGCGTTGGGCTTGGTCGCGGGCAGGTTAAACCAGCTCGAAAACCCGACCAGAAAGTTCAGGCTGACCATCAGCACGAGCGCATACATGAACGTCGCGCCCGCCAGAAACAAGCCGACGCTGACCGGGACGAGCTGGTAGACCCAGTCCTTCTCGTGGCGATACAGCCCGCTCGCCACAAAGGCCCAGGCTTGATAGAGGACATACGGCGAGGCGATCAGCGCTCCGCAAAAGAGCACGACCTTGATGTAGATCACCAGCGTCTCGGCCGGCCCGGTCGCCAGCAGGTTGGTCGGCTGGCCGTGTCGCTCCAGAACCAGGATTACCGGCCGAGCGATGACGTTGACCAGCAGCCAGCGAGCCGGCCAGATGCAAAGCAGCGCGGCGACGACCAGCGCGAGCAGGCTGCGAATGACGCGTGTCCGAAGCTCCTCGAGGTGTTCGCCGAGCGACATGCGCGCGGCTTCGACTTCGGTCGGGTCCTGAACGGGCGATGGGTTTGGCGAAGGCGCGTCGCTCATGCTCGAAACGGTTACTCCACGCCCGTCGGCATGTCGCCGCTGGGCAGTTCGACCGGCGC
>JALHOX010000019.1:0-16163 GCA_022842805.1 Phycisphaerae bacterium
CGCCAGCCCGACAGGCATCCAGCCCGCGAACCGCCTCCTCGCGGTGTCTGATTTGCGATCATCTTGGCGTCATTACTCCGGGACGACGATCGATTCGGCAATCCGTGCCGAAGCCGCGTTGGCGGTCCCGCGAGTCGTCCTGCTTGCGCACTTTGGCGCAACCTCTATCTCCATAGTCTAGCACGTCGTCAATCGAAATTGCTAGCGCTTCGCTCAAATATCTCTTTCGTCAGTAAGAACTTATGGACTGTTTACCCGCCGCAGCGACCGCCCCAGCTTTTCTCGGTCTGCGAAAGCGGTCCGCAACCGGAAAGCCATTTGGGTCAGCACAGCAGGCCCAACCACCGATCGCCAAGGCCGATAACACGACACCGGCGTCGAAATAATGCCGCGGCGACCTGACCCAGCCGCCGCGCGATTCGTGGTCAGAGATTGTCCGAACAATTCACCGCCGGCGCGGCCGAGACCGCGCCGGCGGACAAACCAGTTAGCTCAGACGGCGACGCAGGCCGGCCAAGGCGGCCATACCCACGATCGCGAGCGAACCCGAAACCGGCGAAGGAATCGGGGTCGGATCGACTTCAAACAGCCAGTCCGAAGCCGCGATATGCGACTGACCGCTGTGGTTCAGCCAGCCCCAGCCGCTCACGCCCGGATTCGTCCGGTGATTGAGGCCGAGGTAGAACGACGGCGCGTACGGGTCCATGTTGAAATCAACCAGCGGGATCTGCGGGTTGTTGCGGAAGGCCGAACGCGTGCTGCTGAACAGCGGCTGGATGTAGCCGACGTTCAGGTTCGACGGGCGGCTGATCGCGATCGTGCCGTCCGACTGCACCACGACGTTGGTGTCATACAGAAACTCAATCCGCCACAGGCCGACGCGACCCTGCGACTCCGGCGCGTAGGTCGAGCCATTGTCGTGGCCGCCCCAAACCGTGCCGAAAATGCGGATCGTGCGCGCGGCAAGATCCAACGCCATCCGCATGTCCGAGCGGCTGTCGTTGAAATCGAACGAGAAAATACGGGCCGGATTGCGCGAGCCATCCAGGCCGTCCAGACGCAGACCGTAGCCCGGGGGCTGCTGACCGCCGTTCCGGTGGTTGTTCAGCCGGTACTCGCCCGACTGCAACACGGGTGTCGGCGCCGCCGACGCCGCCAGCGCAAAAGCACCGGCGATCACCAGCGCGAACCTTGACAGGTTCCGCATAGGGAATCTCCTCAGACAAATCAATTGGGAACTGCTTCTAACCAGAATCCTCGCTGATGCCCCGACGCCCTCCTGGCGACGTGCATCCACCAACCGGGCGCAGAAATTACAGGATCAAAATCGCAGTCGCAATGGGCTGTGGGGGTTTTCACCGAAAATTACGCCACAATTTGTCGTCTTATTTCGAACTATTTTAATCCTGAATCTGCGGCTCCCAGCAGTATCGCGAGAGCGTCGCGGTTTGCCGCCATACAAAAAAACCGCCGGGCGATCGACTCAGAATGTCGACCGCCCGGCGCGCGAGGTGATGAAGTTTTGCAGGCGGGACGCGAGTCAACTCGCGTCCGGTTTCGAGGGTCGGCTTAGCGACGACGCAGGGCCGAGATCATCGCCACACCCAGGATGCCCAGCGACGCGGTGGCGGGCTCCGGAATGGGCTCAGCGCCGACCGTGAACAGCCAGTCCGAGGCCGCAACGTGGTTGCGGTTGCTGTGGTTCACCCAGCCCCAGCCGCTCACACCCGGCTCACCGCGGTGGTTCAGCCCAAGGTGGAACGACGGCATCATGAAGTCGACCAGCGGAATCAGCGGGTTGCCGGCGAAAGCCGCAACCGTGCTGTTGAACAGCGGCTTGATAAAGCCATTGTTCAGCGGCGACTGCTGAGCGATGATTTCGCCGCTGCTCAGCGTCTGCACGCCGTTGCGGTAGGTGAAATCAATCTGCCAGAGTCCGACACGGCCGTTGGCCGGATTCTCGTAAGCGCTGCCGACATCGCGACCGCCGTACACCTGGCCGAAGATTCGAATCGTGCCATTGGCGTGGTTGACGGTCATTTTCATGTCCGACTGCGCGTTCTCAAAGTCAAAGCTGTAGATCCGCGTATTGTGGTGCAGATCGAGACCATCGAGTCGCAGGCCGTACGCCGGCGGCTGCGCGCCGCCACCGTCGTGATTGAACAGGCGATACGTTCCGTTGGCTACGACCGGCGTCGGGCCCGCGAAAGCGCTCCCGACGACGGCTGCGGCGAGGGCCGCGGCAAACATCATGTTCTTCATTGCACTTCCTTCCCCAAGTTCATTGGGCGCAAGCGTTTACGATTCGTTTCCTCAGCATGCGCCGCATCCTGCGACGCCACCAACCACTCGCTGAATCCTACCGCTCACCGGGGGGGCGAATCTACTCAATTTTTGCGGCAGATTCGATCGTAAAGCTATTCTGATCAAATGTTTACGGCACCAGCCTATAAACGATTTTGTCCCGCTTGCGCAGCCGCCTTACCCCCCGCGCCGACCCGTCGAAGAAATTGTGGAATCGCCCCGGTGGAAATCCGCCGGTCCGGTCACTGATGGCTTGCCGCGGTCGGCGTTCGATAGATCGGGCGTACCGCGCTGCGCCGCGCGACCTCGACAAACCCCGCCCGCTCATACGTTTCCGGCAACCCCGTCCAGATAAACGCAGCCGGGGCGGCATCGGATCGTGTTACGGTGGGGTAGGCCTCGACCCACTTCGCGCCATTCGCCGCCGCGTGGCGTACCGCGCCGCGCACCAGCTCCACCGATACGCCCCGCCGTCGGTAGGGCGCCAGAACGAATAAGCACGAAATCGACCACACCGGCGTCTCGTCGATCGGCGCGAGAACACGCGAGTTTTGCAGCCGAACATAGACCTGCCGCGGAGCGACCGCGCACCACCCGATCGGCTGCGGGCCGTAATACGCCAGCACGCCGGGCGCAGCGCCGGTGGTGACGAGCTTTCGCAGCGACGCTCGATTTCTCGCCCCTTTATCCGCTTGATAGTCGCGGTTTTGCTTTCGCCACAACATGCACCAGCAGCCGGCGCAGGCCCCGCGTTCGCCGAAGAGCTGCTCAAGATCCGGCCAGCGTTCCGCGGTGGCGGGCACAATCGAAAGCTGATCCGGCCGAAACGAATCCGGCACTTGAACGCGCGTGGACTTCGTCCTCGTCGAGCCGCGGGCTTCAGCCCGCGCGGATGCACGCGCATCAGCAGGCGTTCGCTTGCCGACAGGCCGCGTTTTCCCGCCGCTCGAAACCCCACGCTTGCCGACCTTCTTCGCCATGCCGAGTTTCGCTCGTTTACGCCCGCTGCGCGCTCTCCACCCGCGAAACCGTCAGCCCCAGCGCGGGGATCTCGTAGCGATCGTCCCAGATTTTCCGCACGAAATGCCCCTCTGTCGTCTCCAGATTCTGGATCGTCGGATAATTGCGCGTCCGCCCGCGCCCGAAGCGCTGCGGCTCAAATTCCTGCCAGACGATCACGACAAACTCGCGGCCCTTATCATCGACAACGGCGAATCGTTCGACCTCTTTGGTCATGCGGTCCTCAGCATGTGCGAAAGTTTCGTTGAAAACGAAATTGTATCTCAACGAGCCGCACGCGGCGACGGCTCGCACCTGCGCCGCTAATCTCCTTCCGCCATGCAGAACGAAACGCGGACCGAAACACAAAATGCGCCGTTGAAATCGACCGAGCCAATGGCCCCAGCCCCGGCTGCACCCAGCGACTTCGAACAGGCCCGCGCGGTGTGGAAGCGCCTCGGCCCGCTCGGCTGGCTCGCCGTCGCGTCGGCCGTACTGCCCGCCCTGGGCGGCTTCGTGCTGCTTTACTACATGAACACCTTCGGAGAGACCCTGAAGTCCTATGGCTCCAGCGGACCGCTGATTTTCGCCGTCTTCTTCGGCATCACCGCCGGACTCGCGCTCCTGCCGACGTATGCCCAATCTCTCGCCGGCGGCTGGGCCTTTGGCTGGCAGATCGGCGGGGCGGCGGCGGTAGGGGGGCTGGTACTCGGTGCGCTTATCGGCTACGCCATCGCCTTTCGCTCCGCCGGCAAGCGCGTCACCGCGCTGATCGAGGAGCAGCCCAAGTGGAAAGCGGTCTATGACGCGCTGCTCAACAGCGGCTTCGTTCGCCGCCTGCTGCTCGTCGCGCTCATCCGTCTGCCGCCAAATTCGCCCTTTTCGATGAGCAACCTCGTCCTGGCGGCGACGCGCATCCCCTGGTTCGAATACATCGTCGGCACCGCCATCGGCATGACCCCCCGCACGCTGGCCGTGGCCTACATCGGCTCGAGCCTCCAAAGTCTCACCGACAAATCCCCCCAGGCCCGCATGCTGACGATCGCGGGCGTTGTCGTCGCGGTGGTCGTGGTGATTATCGTCGGTGCGATCGCCAACCAAGCCATCCAGCGCGTCACCGCGACGCAGCCGCCGAACGAAGCATCGCGCTAAAGTGCAGCAGCGCCAGCAGGGCGGGTTTCCCCGCGCGCCGACTGTTTCACCGTTTCACGACTTCACCCGACCAGCAGCGCCACAAACCCCGAGATATCCCCCACGGTAATGAACCCGTCGAGGTTGATATCCGCCCGCAGCGGATCGCAGCCCGGAAATTGAATCGCATATCCGGCCGGATCGGTCAGCGCCAGCACAAACGCCGAAATGTCGCCGACCGAAACCACGCCATCGCAATTCACATCGCCCAGCAGCGCCAGCGGAAAACCGAGCACCGCCCGCCAAGCCTCGATCCGGCCTTGCGGATTGAGCCCATATCCGACAATCGTCTTGCCGTCGTCCGAGATCGCCGTTGCCGCTTGCAGCGTCCACCCCGTGAGGTTCAATCCGTAATCATTCGTGAGCACATCCTGCAACCGCCGGCTCCCGACGCCGCTATCCCAGATCAGCGCCTGGCGCGGACCGCCGATGAACGGCGCGTCGAAACCCACGACTCGATCCCCGTCGCCGTCGATATCCAGCATCTCGCGTCCGCCGAAGCTGCCGACCAGGAAGGGCGGGATGATCACCCAGCCGGTCGCCGCGGTCCAACGCTCGCGCGCTTCAACCACCACGCTGCCATCGCGATTTACCGCCGTCGGTCGTCGGTCCTGATCGATCTCTTCGAACGTGCCATTGGCAAACCAACGCACCGCGAAAAACCGCTGCGGCACAGTCGTGAACACGTAGCCCACCGAAACCTGACCATCGGAGCTGATGTCCGTATGCACGACGGCGCCGGTGTTCGCGTAGATCGGAAATGTGAAGTTCTGACACGTCAGCGCCGCGCCATTGCTCCAAGTCCAAAGTGCCGTGCCGGGGTCGGACGCGCCGAGAATTTGCAGACCATCAGGCGTGATCGCCGTCGCCGTCGGAGAGGGGGCCGCGGCACAGGGCGTCAGGCGATCGAAATTCGTCTCCGGCGTCCAGCGAAATGCCCGCGGCGGAAAGCCGAACGTGCTTCGGGCGAAGCCGACGATGACTCCGCCGTCGTCGCTGACGGCTGTCGGCGACGTCGTCTCGTAAAATTGAGTCGCGTTTGCGGAAAGCAATCCGAGGTTCTGCGTGCCGGTCACCGCGCTCCACCGAAACGGTTCGACGACAATTCCGGGCGCGGGATTCTGCAACGTGCCCACCACGAATCGTCCATCGCTCGACACCGCTGTCGCCTGCGAACCGTTCGGGAACATCCCCGTCGGATCGAGGCCGAAGAACGACGCCGGCTGGGCCGACGCAGCGGCGACGCCGCAGCTCGTAACAAGGGCAACGGAGTAGCGCCGCATGCCCGACCGCAGACGGCGGATCCCGCGAAAGAGAACGATGGTGTTCATATCAACCCAGTTTAGGGCCGCCCCTCCCGAATTTCGCGCGCCGCGTGCTAATTGCCAGCGGCCGGCCGCCGCCCGTCTTTAGGAATGCTCGATTATCAGACCGGGCGTTCGCTGGCCCGATTTTCTCTACCTAAGCCACCCCGATGCCCTGGTGCCACGGCTCTGTGAGCCGTGTCTTGGATGACCGAACCCTCTTTAAACCGCGAAATCACCGCAGCCCATCCATTGCGCCATCCTCCTACACTGCCCGCGCATGTCCAGATCTTCATCCACCGCAAGCTTCGCTCTTCCCGCGCAGCTCGATCCAGCCGCCATCGCCCATCCCGTCGCTCCGCGACCATCCACCAGTCCAACGGCCCCGCGCCTGGTCGAGCTCGACCTTCTCCGCGGCCTCGCGATTCTGGGGATGGCGCTATCCGGCATGGTGCCCCGCGGCGTCCTGCCTGATTGGATGTATCACGCCCAACTCCCGCCGCCCGCGCACGCCTTCAACCCCGCACGCCCCGGCATCACCTGGGTCGATCTGGTCTTTCCGTTTTTCCTCTTCGCGATGGGCGCAGCGATGCCGATCGCGCTTGGAGCGCGGCTCAGCGCGGGCGTACACCCGGCTCGCGTGGCGCTCGAAGTTCTCTTCCGCACGATCGTCCTCGCCGCCTTCGCGCTTTATGTGCAGCACATCAACCCCTGGCTGCTCCAGGCCACGCCGTCGCCGCGGACCTGGCTGATCGCGCTGCTGGGTTTCGCGTTGCTCTTCCCGGCACTGGCGCGCCTGCCGCGCAACTGGCCGGCGGCGCTGCAAACGGCCATCCGCATCGCCGGCTGGGGCGGTTGCATCGCTCTCTGCGCGAGTCTGCGTTATGCCGACGGCACCGGCTGGCGACTCACGCGGAGCGACATCATCATCGTCGTACTGGCGAACACGTGGCTGTTCGGCGCGATCATCTGGCTTCTTTCGCGAGACTTCGTTCCCTTGCGACTCGGCCTGATGATCGCCTTGATCGCATTTCGCCTGTCGCACGAATCGCCGGGCTGGATTCAGGACGCGTGGAATTGGACGCCGGCGCCGTGGATTTTCACGCCTTATTACCTGCAATACCTGATGATCGTGTTGCCGGGGACGATCGTGGGCGAGTTGTTCTTGCGGCGCGCGGGCGAGCCTCCCGTGGTTTCGACGACGGGCAGTCGAATCCTCGCGGCGGGCGCCCTGATCGGCAGCTTCGAGCTTTGCGCAATCACCCTCATCGTCATGGGACGCGCCAACGACCCGCTCACGCGTTACTCGTTGCTCATGACTTGCTTCACGGTATGTGGTGCGGCCGTGGGCCTGCGCGGCGTGAGCGATCCGTTCCTGGGCCGTGTCGCCGGCTGGGGGGCGATGTGGTTCGTGATCGGTCTGCTCTTCGAGCCGCTCGAAGGCGGCATCAAGAAAGACCCGTCCAACCTCTGTTACTACTTTGTCACCAGCGGCCTCGCGACATTCATGCTGCTAGCGTTGTGGATCGCCGCTCGCTCGTCGGTCTTTGTCCGCTGCACGAACTGGATCGCGATCCGCAATCTGATCCCGCCGCTGGCCGTCCTCACCGGCATCGAAGCCGCCGCCGGCTCGGCGTTCGTCGATCCATGGCCGCGGGCCGCGTGGGCGTTGGCCAAGACTCTCCTGCTCGCCGCCGTGATCGCCTACCTCACCCGCCGGCGCATCTTCTTTCGTGCCTAGGCCGGGCTGCGGCGAACCGTCGAAATGGATAAACTATGGTCGTCAGATGCGAGCAATTGCGCGGCGACGCCGATTCGTCCGCCGCGCGGCGCGGTAGCGCCAGATTCGCAGAGGAGTTCAGAATGCGATACGGGTTGATTTTCGGGCTGCTGCTTTCCACGCTCGCTTCACCGCTGCACGCGCAGATGATTGGTCAGCCCGCGCCCGAATTGACATTTACCCGCCGCGACGGAGAGGACAATCAGACCGAAAAGCTGAAGCTCGTCGGCAAGCGCGGGCTGATCGTCATCCTCTACTTCTTCCGCACCAACGACGCCCCCTCGGCCGAGTACGTCGACAAGGCCAACAAATCGGGCCGCATCCCCGGCGTCGATGTCATCTTCATCTCCCCGAATAAGCAGGAGGAAGTGAAGACGTTTATCGAGACCAAGGAAATACCCGAAGGCTGGACGATCTGGGAGGCGGAAAGCATCTGCTCGCTCTACGACGTTTCGCACTATCCGCGCTGCTACATCGTCGACCCCCAGGGCCTCATCGCCTGGCGCGGCCACCCGGGCGAGCTCGACGCCCGGCTCAAGGACCAGATCCGCCTCACGCCGCCGCTCGGCGCCGGCGAGGCCACGCTCACGAAAAAGCTCGATACGGCCCAGAAGATGCTGAGCACGAAAAAGCTCGGCGTGGCCTACACGCTCTGCAAGCAGGTCATCGATCTCACCGCCGAAGGCGACTCGCTCAACGGCAAGGCCATCACGCTCCGCGATCAGATCGAAAAGGCGGTTGAGAAGCGGCTCGAAGACGCCAAGAAGGCCTTCGAAAACAAGAAGTATCAGGAGGCCGCCGAGATCCTGGCCGAGATCAAGGTCCGCATGGAAGGTCGCGATATCGTCAAGACCGCCGAAGGCGAGATCTCGCGCGTCCGCGGCACGCGCGAGAGCAAGAAGCTCTACGAAGACGGCCTGCGCGACGTGCGGGCCGAGATGCTGCTGGAGTCGGCTCTCGAGCAACTCGAACTGAAGCGCTTCGTCGACGCCGAACGCCAGCTTCGCGAAGTCACCGAAAAATTCGACGAAGCTCCGACGGCCATTCTGGCCCAGGAAACGCTCGAAAAGATGCACAAAGACCCTGAGGTGCTGGCCGCGGTCAAGGCTCACTACGACCAGCTGCAGGCCGACCGCTGGTACGACATCGGCGACCGCTTCTCGCGCCTCGGCCTCGTCGATCAGGCCCGCGAATACTTCAAAAAAGTCGTCGACACCTATCCCAAGTCCGAAGCCGCCAAGCGAGCCGAAACGGCGATGAAAAAGCTGAGCGACAAGAAAAAGACGTAGGCCCGCGCGACGGCCGACCCACTCGCACGGCAGGCCGCGGCACACCGCGCCCTGCCGCTTTCGCCTACCTGAAAACGGACGTTACTGATTGTGGCGACGCGACTTGATTCGGGATTTGCGACGTTCGGCAGGCGGGCTTAGGCTGATCTAGACTCTTGAACGGCGTAGATTCACGGGCTTGTGGCGGGGCAGGCGGGTGGAATTGTGCAGCGAGCGTCTATATCCTGATTTTGATTCATCCGGCGACGCAACGCCGTCGTCGGTACGCACGGTTCAGTCGCAGTCGCGGGCATTATCGATTGGGGAGTAGAACATGTTCGAGCAAGCAATGCGTGAATTGCCGGCGCTGGCCGCAGCCGGTGCCATCCTTTCGTGTGCTGCGAGCCGCGCCGCTACTCCGGCGCTGGTAAGCGATCTTCTCACGAGCAACACGCCGCGGGCCTCCAACCCGGCACTTTTCGTCGAGTTTGATGGGGGGGTGTTGTTTGGCGCCACTCGTTATGACGTCGGTGGGGAACTGTGGCGATTTGACCTCTCGACTCAACAAACAACGCTTCTGTGCGACCTTCTTCCCGGCCCGCAGGGCGGATTGATCGGTTTTGGGCTCAAACCCGTCGTCGCCGCCGGCCGCATCTTCTTTCTCGCGCGCGACGCGCAGGGCCGCATTGCGCTGTGGACGACAAACGGGACGCGTACGGGCACCAACCGTGTTCCCATAGAAAGTACCGTTTCGAATTCGATACTGGAGGGTGATGTGGAGGTCGTCGGGACCGACCTGGTCGCACACGTATCAATTCGGGATGGCGTTCGGCGGCTGTGGCGCGTTCAAGAGGGAATTGTCACGCCGATCGCGCTTCCAGCGTGGATTGCCACCACTCCACCACGGCTGCGGATGGTCGGCGAACGTCTCCATTTCTGGCACATCATGCCAGGGTTAGGCGTCGAACCGTGGACCGTGGCCCCTGGGAGCGACTCCGCGGAGATGATCAAGGACATTAACCCGGGTCCAGCGTCAAGTTACGCCGGGCTCCCGCGCGTCGCCCTCAGCGATTCACTGCTCCTATTTGCTGCATTTACTCCGGCGACGGGTTTCGAACTTTGGCGATCTGACGGTACCCCGCAAGGTACGACTCTCGTACGCGACATCGACGCCGGTACGCGCTCGGGGCTGGTCAACGGTTATCCGAGCCAAAACCTATCTACGGCCACTGTAAACGGCTACGTCTATTTTTCAGCCCAGGACCAGCAATCTGGAAACTTCGAACTCTGGCGTTCTGACGGGACCCAGGAAGGAACCTCCCAGGTCGTCGACTTGCAGCCGGGCGCTATGGGGAGTCGTCCGGAGAACATCGGACAAGTGAACGATCGCGTTTTTTTCCAGGCCAGTTCCGCCGAGATCTACCGGGGTATTTTTTCTACCGACGGCACTTCAACCGGAACGCAGGTTATCTGGGCGCCTGAAAACTTCGTCGCGCCCGACGCCCCGGTGACGGTCGACAAGCTAGCCTATTTCCGCGGTTATCGCGCCGATACAGGTAGAGAATTATGGGCCACTGATGGAACGACCGCTGGCACCTTTCTCGTTGAAGATTTAGCCCCGGGACGTAGCGAGTCGGATCCCCGAAACCTGACGGCGACGGCGACAGCCGGCCTCTTCTACGTGGCAAACGGTCTCGAATATCAAGGCGAGCCGCGACGAATCTTGGCCGGCGCAGGGCAATCCGAGCTCGTTGCCAACGTGGCCCCTGACGCGGGCAGTGCTGCCCCGACGGAGTTGACCGCCGTGGGTTCGCGCATTTTCTTTGTCGCTAACGGCGACGGACAATCAGGGCGAAATCTCTGGTACACAGATATCAATGGAGTGATTACCGACTCAATCGAGTTTGGCGGCGCTCAGGCAGGAACCAGTCCTGCGCAACTAACGAGCCACGCTGGCTACATCTTCTATGCAGTGAACGGCAACGACGGTGCTGGTATCGAACTCTGGCACACCGATGCGACAACGCTGGAAACAACTCGACCATTCGATCTCGAGCCCAAAGATCCCAATAGCAACATTGCAGGTCTGACGAGTTCCGCATTCGGCCTTCTATTTGCCGCCAGCGATGGCTTTGAAGGCCAAAGGCCCTACCGTTATGACCCGAACGAGTCGGCCGCGCCGAGCCGCTTGGCCAATGTGGCCGATACGGGGGTCTCTGGCATCGTTCAATTTCGAGTGAATGCGGGGAACGATCGCGTCTTCTTCGCCGGCGACAGCAGAGGAGAGCTGGACGCTGAATTATGGGTTTATTCTGGCCTGACGGATTCCGCATCGGAAATCGACATCAATTCAGGTCCCACCGGCCCGGGGAGTTCGAGTCCGACTAACTTTTCGCAACTGGGCGATCGAATTGTCTTCTCCGCGATTCGAAATGACGTTGGACGCGAACTGTGGTGCACGGACGGTACGGTGGCTAACACATCGCTGGTCGCTGATATCAACCCCGGAGCAGCCAACAGCGACCCTCGCAACCTATTCTATTTCGATGACAAGATCGTGTTCGTCGCTACCACCGAAACACTGGGAGTAGAACCGTATGCCGTGCAGAGCCTTCCCGACGGGCGCGTAAGTGCTCCCGTACTGCTGGCCGATATTGTCCCTGGCGTCGGAAGTTCGGCGTCCTTCGGATTCGCCCGCGCCGAAACCATGCCCGGAGTTGTGTTCGCCGCGACCAGTCCTGAGAGCGGCCGCGAAATCTGGATTACCGATGGCACGACCGCGGGCACGCAACTACTGCTCGACATTTACCCAGGCCCACTCGGCTCCTCACCCGCGCATTTCAATGCCGCCAACGGCTTTGTCTATTTCACCGCCACCTCGCCCGACCACGGCACCGAACTTTGGCGCACCGACGGCACTCCCGAAGGCACCACGCTCTACGCCGACATTCTCCCCGGCCCCGACGGCAGCGTGCCGACCGAACTCGAGTCGGGCTTCACCAAGCTCTACTTCAGCGCCGAAACCCCGGCTCTGGGCCGCGAACTCTGGAGCATCGCCATCCCCACCGGCCTGACTGGCGACATGAATTGCGACGGCTTCGTCACCGTCGCCGACATCGGCGGCTTCGTCCTCTCACTGACCGACAGCGCGGCCTACGCCGTGCACTACCCCGCGTGCGACCTACACCTCGCCGATGTGAACGACGATGGCTTTGTGACCGTGGCGGATATTGGCGGGTTTGTGCTGCTGCTGACGGGCGGATGATGCCCGAAGTGCGATGATACAATAATGCGATTCGAGGTCGGGCAACGCAGTGAGCATTCGCGCGCCTCGCGGCCCGCGCCTTCGAGTACTGACATGTGATGGGGATCGCGAGATGAAAACGCAACGTATGCGCACGTGCATCACAATCACGATCGGCGCGATTGGGCTATCGGCATCGGCGAGCGTGGCGGCAACGCCGGAGTTGGTGCGAGACCTCAGAAGCGAGCCGATTCCGCAGAATTCGTGGCCGAACCATTTCGTCGAGGTAAATGGGGCGGTGCTCTTTCGCGCGAGTCGATACGACCTTGGCAGCGAGGTCTGGCGTTACGACCTTGACTCGGGTGCGACCACGCTGCTTCGCGATTTCAACCCGGGTCCTGCCGACAGCCTCCAGTTCGACGGACCAACGGTGCAGCCAGTCGTTGCGGGAGGTTACGCATATTTCTTTGCGGACGACGGCTCGCGACGAGTGCAGCTTTGGCGCTCCGACGGCACCTCGGCAGGTACGCAAACGGTCATCGATATCGAGCCGGGAATGCAAGATAGCTGGTCGCTCCACTTACGCACGAACGGGACGCATGTTTTCTGGCGAGACGCGTTCCGTCTTTGGCGGACCGACGGGACCACATCGCAGCAGATCGCGATGCCTCCGAATCTTTTCATAGGCCCATCGATTTCATTGTTCCTATCCGGAGAGCGAGCCTATCTTTGGATCCCAACCCTGACGTTCGGCGTTGAGTTGTGGACAGTCGGCCCGGGTGAATCCGCTGCCACGCTGGTTCGCGATATCTATCCTGGGGGCGGCAATGCCACTACGGGCTCCCCAGTGTCGATGACGATGGCTGACATGGGCGAGTTCGTCCTGTTTTTCGCCGATAACGGCACACTCGGCCTTGAACTTTGGCGGACGGACGGCACGGCGCAGGGCACGTCCCTGGTCCGCGACATTGCTCCGGGCCCGGGCTCGTCGATCAGCCCCTTCGGGAATCCGGCCCCATATCTGCCCGTTCGGGATGGTTACGCCTACTTCGTTGCGGCTGACAGCGGGTCAAACTATGAAGTCTGGAGATCGGACGGCTCCGCCCAAGGAACACAGTTGGTAAGCGATGTATACCTCGGAGCGGCGTCGTCACAGCCCAATTACTTCGCCGTGCTTCCAGATGTTGTGTTGTTTAGGGCCTTCACCCCGAGCAACGGTCCGGAGCTATACCGAACCGATGGCACGCCCGCCGGAACATCTATTTTGCGGGAGTTTGTTTCAGGCGCTGGTGGCATTTCGCTGAGTCAGCCACCCGCAACTCTGAATGGACGCGCCTACTTCAATGCCCCGACAACGAGTCAGGGTGAAGAGCTTTGGGTTACGGACGGCACATCCGAAGGCACATTGCTGGCGGCGGATGTCGTCCCTGGATTCAATTCATCGCGGCCGCGCGGCTTCGCGGCGACGCCAAGCGCAGGGTTGTTTTTCACTGCGATGAGTCCCGACGTTGGGGCCGAGCCCTATCGACTATTACCGGGTAGTACGGTGGCTGAGCTGGTCGCCAACGCGGCCCCGGATGTGGGAGGAAGTGTTCCGACCTCGGTCACGGCGGATGGATCTCGGATCTACTTCGCGGCCCGCGGCGATGGGCAAGTTGGCGACTTTCTCTGGCGGACCGATGGTGACGCAATCTCGACTCACGTCGTTCCGTTCGGCATTGGAACGGCCGCGCGCAACCCAAGGAGCTTGAAATCCTACGATGGCTCGTTGTATTTCGCCGCGAACGGAAACGATAGCGCGGGCGTTGAGTTGTGGCGCACCAACTTGAGTACGGTCGCAACCACGCGCGTGACAAATCTATGGCCAGGCGTAGGCGGCAGCGAGCCCGACGGGTTGACGACTTCCCCATTCGGACTGATTTTCTCAGCGGCTGAAAGTTCTTCCACCCGCCGCCCCTATCGTTTCAATCCCACGCTCCAGACGCCGCTCATCAGGCTGGCCAACGTGATTCAGACCGGCGTAAGCGATGTCAATCAGATTCAGGAATTCTATTTTGACAACGCCAGCGGAAAGGTATTCTTCTCCGCCGCCATTGGCAGCTCATCCAATGAGGAATTGTGGGTGTCCGATGGCGGTCTCGATTCAGCATTGGAGATTTCAATCAATTCAAGCGCGACCCTGGGCAGTGACCCGCGCGGCTTCGTCGCGTTTCACGGAAAGGTGTATTTCCGCGCAACGCGTAGCCCTGAAGGGGCCGAACTCTGGGCGAGCGACGGGACGCTGCAGGGGACTTCCCTCTTTGCCAATATCAACCCGGTGGCGTTTGCGGATAGCAATCCCGGCGAGTTCCACGTCTTCCAAGACAAGCTGTTATTCGCAGCATCCGGCGCCGGCGGCCGCGAATTGTATGCAGTTCAGGCGCTGCCTGACGGCGGCGCGAGCGGACCGACAATGGTTCGCGATATCGCCCCGATGTCGAGCAACTCCGATCCGACTGAACTGACCAGTGCAGACGGCATACCCGGTGCCGTTTTCGCAGCCACCACGCCCGCCGAGGGCCGCGAGCTCTGGATCACCGACGGGACGAACGAGGGGACGCAACTTCTCGTCGACATTTTCCCCGGTTCGTACAGCTCGGCTCCGGCCAATTTTGCCGCCGCCAGCGGTTATGTCTACTTCACGGCAATGTCGCCCGACTATGGCGTCGAGCTGTGGCGCACCGACGGCACGCCCGAGGGCACCATTCTCTACGCCGACATCGAGCCGGGGCCGACTAGTAGCCTTCCCGCCGACTTCGAGTTCGCACCGGGCAGACTCTACTTCAGCGCCGAAACCCCCAGCCTCGGCCGCGAGCTCTGGAGCATCGCCATCCCCACCGGCCTGACTGGCGACATGAATTGCGACGGCTTCGTCACCGTCGCCGACATCGGCGGCTTCGTCCTATCACTGACCGACCCCGCAGCCTACGCGGCGCAGTTCGAGACTTGCGATATTCGCCAGGCCGACATCAACGACGACGGCTTCGTCACCGTCGCCGACATCGGCTCCTTCGTAGCCTTGCTCACCCAGTGAGCGGTGAGCCAGTGAAACGGTGAAACAATGAATCGGTGAAACGGACCGCCCGGTCAGACGACCGCCTCTGGCGGATTCGAACCGGGCCGTTCGCCCGTTTCACCGTCGCACCGTTTCACCGTTTCCCCCTCCCACGGTTCACCATCCCCGCCCTCGCCCCATACGATAGAAGAGCAGTTAAGCCGCGGCGCCTCATCGCGATGGAGCGCGAAAGCGCCTACGGCGAGAGCGCCTGCCGCGCAGCCGCGCCGCGTCCGCCCCATCCCGGAGCATCGCTCGCATGGATCAGATCATCTCCAAGTTCATCAAGCTCCCGCCCCATGTCCGGCTCGTCCTCATGCTGGCCGGCATCGGCAGCGCACTTTCCGCGCTCTATTTCCTCTTCCCCGCCCTGCGCTCCAAAGAAGCCCGCATGTGGCTGGTCATCGTCGGCCTCGGCGCGCTGGCCGTCTTCGGGCTGATCGCGCTGGTCCGCCGCGGCCGCGTGCAGAAGCGCACCAAGAGCCTGGCCGACTCGCTCGCGCAGGAAGGCCCCAGCCGGGCCGATGTCGCCGAGCAGGAAAAGGTCTATCGCGACAAATTCCGCAAAAAGCTCGCCGCTCTCAAAGACGCCGACCTCTCGGTTTATCGCCTCCCTTGGATCGCCCTCATCGGCGAGCCCGGCTCCGGCAAGACCGCCAGCCTGATCCATTCCGGTCTCGATTTCCCGCTCGGCAAGGAAGAGGTCGCCGGCTTCGGCGGCACGCGCAACTACAACTGGTGGTTCACCAACGACGCCATCATCCTCGACACCGCCGGCCGCATCGCCTTTCACGAAGAGGGCACGACCGACAAGCCCGAATGGGAATACTTCCTCAAGCAGCTCCGCTCTCACCGGCCGCGCTGCCCGATTAACGGCGTCGTCATCGCGCTGCCCGCCGACAAGCTGCTGCGCGACCCGCCTGAGGAGCGCCTGCAAAAAGCCGCCATCCTGCGCGAGCGCCTGCGCCAGATTCATCAG
>JALHOX010000019.1:16173-22742 GCA_022842805.1 Phycisphaerae bacterium
CAGGCCCTCGGGGTGCTGTTCCCCGCCTTCGTCATCGTCACCAAGATGGACCTCGTCGGCGGCTTCAACGAGTTCTTCGAGGAAATGCGGATCGACCTCGCGCAGCGCAACCAGATGTTCGGCTGGTCGCGCCCGGGCGAATTTCACCAGCCCTTCAAAACCGACTCATTCGGCCCGGCCTTCGAAAGCGTGCATGACCGCCTGCGTGAGTGGTCGCTGCGCTATCTGCAGCGCAAGGCGACCCAGCAGGAACACGACATGGTCGTCACGTTCCCGGAGAGCTTCGCCCAGCTCCAGGAGCCGCTGAACGACTACATCCACACGATCTTCCAGACCAGCGCCCTGGTCGAGCCGCCATTCTTCCGCGGCTTTTACTTCGCCTCCGCCGTGCAGGAAGGCGCGCCGATTCTCGACGTCTTCCTTCGCAGCAATCGCGGCTTGCGGCTCAGCGAACACGCCACCCGCGGCGTCGACTCGAAATCGTTCTTCATCCACGACTTCTATCAGCAAAAGGTCTTCCCCGAACACGGCCTCGTCTTCCGCTCGGCGCGCCATGCCGTACTCAATCGCCGCCTGCGCTGGCTGGTCAGCGCCGGCTCGGTCGCGCTGGCGGCCTGCCTCGTCGGCGTCTTTGCGCTGGGCTATTCGAAGCTGAGCACTCTGGTCACCAACCCGCGGGCCGACGCGGGCAAGGCCGCCGCCGCGGTGAAGAGCGACATCGCCCCGCAATTCGACCAGCTCGACGAAAATCTCAAGCTCGCCGCAAGGCTGGAGCAGCACGCCGCGGCCTACAACGCCCCGAACGCCGCGCTTTACGCCCGCATGCTCTTCATCGGCGCCGACATCCGCGCGCCGCGCCGCGATGTCGAGGCGGTTCACGCCCGCTTCGTACTCGATCGCGTCGCACGACCCACGCTCGCCGCTGCGACGGAAAAGCTTCGCACAACGCCGCTGCCAAGCGACGCGGCTGCCCGCAATGAGTATGTGAACTCCGCCGGTGCGCTTGCCGGCTGGTACGGCGCGATGGTCGGCGGCAACCGCGACGCGCCGCTCGGCGAAGCCCTCGTCGCCCGCCGCAGCGTCGAACTCGCCAACCTGCTGGCGTTTGCTCGCGGCGGAGCGGTCGACGCGACCGTCACGCATCAGTCCGAAGTCGCTCTCCGCTCTTACATCGCATCGCCGCGCGCCTTCGGGCGCACCATCGTCGGCGACGGTGCTCGTCTTAACGCGGACGCCGCCACCGAGGCGCTCATCAACGCCGTCGCCGCCCTGCGCGACGATTGGGCCACGCGCACGGCGATCACCGCCGACACCGGCGGCGAGATCGCGCGCTACTGGCTCGAGTTCGCAGCCCGTTGCCGCCGCCTGCAACAGACTTACGCGGCCTTGCTCAACACCCAGGCCGATTTCGCCGCCGGCAAGCTCGAAGTTGCCAGTACGCGCTTCGCGTCGCTGACCGATGGCGTCGAACGGCTCGGCGAACGCGAGCCGCAGGCCGGGGCCGAGTCGCTGACGATGGCGTTCGCCTCACTCGCCCAATTCCTGAATGACAATCCGCCGCCGCAGGAAAACGGCCGCATCATCCGGCTCGGCGATCTGCGACAGCGCTTCGCGTCGCAGTGGAATGCGGACCTCGGCCTGATTGAGCAAGCCCTTCGCGACGAGGCCGCGCTGCCCGGCGCCGCGCCGCAGGATCGCGTCTATGCCGCGCTGAGCGGCGCCCGCGCCGCCCTCGACGAACAATTCGCCGCCGCACTCGCCAAGGTGATGGCGGACGCCGGGGTTCCGACCAACAGCGATCTGCTGGACTACTTCGTGAACGCCGGCTTGTTGGTCGTGAGCGAAGCCGCCGCGCCGACCAGCGTCGCGAGCACCACCCTTGCATCGACCGCGCCCGCCGCGACCAACGCCCCCGCAGCGACGATCGCCCTGGCCCCCGAAGTATTCGGCGAAACCGGCGACCCGCTCGCGTTGAAGAACTACCTGACCGAACTCCGCGAGCTATTGCTCGCGCAGGCCGGCGCCGCGACCGCCCTCGACGATCTGCGCCAATGGCCGCGTCTGCTCGCAAATCTGAATGCGGAAACGCCCACCGGCCCGGCGCTCAATGGCTGGCTCTCGCAACTGCCGACCACGCGGCCGCCGCGCGACAACGAAATCATCGACGCCTCGCATCTCTTGCAGCGCCCGGTCTGGCGCCCGGTCGAACTGCATAAGCTCACCCAATCGGTCTGGACCGCCGCTCGCACCAACACCCGCTCGCGCTTGCTCGCTCAGATGACCGAGCGCTGCGAAGCCGCCGCCGCCGCTCCACAGCTCGCGGGCGTCGGGCGCATGCTGCCCGGCTATGCCGCGAGTGCGCCCGATCTGGTCTTCCGTCGCGATTGGCAACGGGCCCGCGCCGTCGCGCCGCCGCCGACCGTGACGCCGAAGCCAGATGAGAAACCCACCCAGCCGCCGGCCGGGCAGGGCGACCGCCGCCGCCGATGGTCGGGCGACAAGGACAAACCGAGCGACGCCGCCGATCAGCCGGCAAAGGCGGAAGAGGCTACCCCCGCCGCGGAGCCGGCGATCGACGAATCGGCCGACTACGTGCTCTTGCGCTATCACACGCGCCAGTGGCTCTACGAAGCGCTACGCGCTGCCCACGCCGCCGAGCAAGCCGTCGCCGCCGATCGCCGGGGCGAGCCGCTCAAGGCCGCGCTGCGACGCGCCGCCGAGCGCTACGTCGATCAGTACTTTGCCGACTGGAACAAGCTCTACGACACGCCCAGCCAGTTGCTCGACGCCAGCGTCCTGCGCACGTTGCAGTCCTGTGCCGGAAAGCAGCTCGATTGGCCAAAGTTCGTGAACATGCTTCGCTCCGACAACGCGACGATGGCCTCGAGTTGCGCGTCGCGGCTGCGCCTCGTCTTCGATCACGCCGTCGCCTGGGATCGCGGCCTTGAACAAGCACCCGCCGACGATGCTCTCGCCGCGCTGGTCGACGAGCGCCTCGGACGCCTCAAAGCCCAGCAGCAAAGCTTGCCCGATCGCTGCCTCGCGATGGTCGAGGGCCGACCCGCCAACGACCCCGCCCCCGAAAATGAGTATGGCCGCCGCATCACCGGCGCCTGGCGCGGCTATCTCGAACAGGTGCTGCTGCTCGGCGATCTCACACAGCCCAGCAGCGCCACCGACCTGCCCAACCTCGACCGCCTGCGCACCGACATCGTCTTCCCCGGCGCGACCTCGGTCAGCGACCCGCTCATTCAGCCGCTGGTGCGCATTGCCGAATATGGCAACGCGCTGCTCGCGCATCAGGTCGACAGCCGCCTGGCGTCGATCTTCGCCCGCGTGAACGGCCGCTTCCCGGTCATCTCGCCGGAGGCCGCCCGCGATCCGTCGCCCGGCTTCTCGCGGCTGGCGGGAATGTCGACGCTCACGCCGGCGGAGCTTGTTCAGCTGTTGCAAGAGGTCAGCGCGTTCCGTGCTCAATACGGCGCGCTGCTGGCCAAGACCACACGCGATCCGTCGGTTCAGCGCACGCTCGACCAGTGCGACGCCTGGGCCAAGTTCCTCTATCGCGACCCCGGCGCGATGAGCCGCGGCGCACCGCCCGAGCGCTTCGACGTCGCCGCCGGCTGGGTGCTTTCGCCGCCCGGCAGCGTGCTCGCGCCGGGCAGCGTCTATGTCAAAGCCGTTGTGCAGATGCCCGTGCTCGACGCCAACGGCGGCGCATCGGCCCCGTTGCAATTCGAAACCCGCACCGGCTCCGACGTCCGCCAGCAAAACATCAAGCAATGCCTCGCCGGCGTCGCGCCGCAGTTTAGTTGGCGCCTCGCCGACAGCGGCTTCCCCGCCTCAAGCGCCAAGCTCACCGACCGCCTGGCCGAAACGCCCGATTACCCCGCCGAGGTCAGCGGCTGGGTGATCTCGCGCGGCCCGTGGTCGCTCCTGATGATGATCGGCGCTCGCGCCGAGGCCGATCAGGGCGGCGGCTTCTACGGCATCCCCGTCGAACTGCCCACTCCGCGCGGCAACATCGGCTTTACTGTCGCGATTCGCTTCGGCGACGGCACGAACCCCTATCCCGGCCCGATCCCGCCGCTGCAACTCAACGCGACGGCCCCGGCAATGCCCGACATGGTTGGCACGGGTCGCGGCGCTCCGTGACCGGTGCTTCAAGCCGCCTCGCGCAACGCTGTTTCACGTGAAACAGCGTTGCGCGACGCAAACGCCGTGCCCGCACGAGACGCGGCGCAAAAGATTGGCAGACTTTGCTCAAGCTTGCCGACTTTCCGAATTTCGTCGTCGCCGCCAATCGTCGGTGAGCTGCCCCGCGAATCCCCAGTCTTCTTCGGCGATCTCCTGAATGACGATGTGAATGTGCTCCGGGTTTTTCTGGAGCGTGTTCACCAGCGAGTCGGTGATATCGCGCACCAGCCGGGCTTTTTGCTCGCGCGTGGCGCCTTTGGTGATTTGGACGTTCACGTAAGGCATGAATCGGGTCTCCTGCGCTCTTTTGGGGGATTCGCGTCTTCGCGGTTTCGAGTGTAGTAGTCGGTGCGAAGCCCGATCGCATGCGCCTCCGCCGACCCCAACCCGCGGAGGGCGACCATCGACCGCGGTTGCCCGCTGATCTCGGAATCATCGCTCATCGGATAACCTTGTCTATCGCGATATTCGCCGACCGCGTTACCGAGACTTGCCTTTGAGCGAACACTGCTTCTACCGCTGGCGCTTTCAGCCCGTATTCGGCGTGTGGGGCCATCTCGGTCTCGACTACACGCTCGAAGACCCGCACGCGGAGCCGCGCCGCTTTGTGTTGCGCCACGTCGACTATGGCCTCCCCGGCGATCGCTCTCACCCCGACTATCGCCACTCGATCGCGCTCTACTGTGCGATGGCGTCGGAGAATGGCGGAGACTGGCCGCCGCTGCGCACGCCCTTCGGCCGCGTTTATCACACCTCGGCTTTTGTCCGCGCGCCGCGGGTCGTGGGCGAGACGCTGTTGCGCCAGTTGCCGCGATTCTGGGGCGGGCCGGGGGCCTATCGCACGATCGGCCCCAACAGCAACACCGGTCTGCGTCTGTCGCTTCGACTATGCGAGCGGCTGACGGGCTATCGCTTCGACGAGCCGCCGATGTGGATGCGGTTCGGCGCCTGGGGCTGGGATTGGTCGGGAGACCTGCCCGCCGCCGACGGCCCTTATCCGGGCTATTTCCACGACGACAGTTTTCGTTGGCAGACGCCCCCGAGCGTGATTTAAGCGAGCGCGGCTTTTGAGCTTCCGCTTGCGCGAATCGGATTCACTCAATATCGCCCCGCGGATCGCGAATCGACATGTATCGTATGTCGCGCATGAAACGAATCCGCTTTGTCATCTTCGCGGTCGCAGCGTCGATTCTGCTGGGCGCGAGCCTTGGGGTCTTCGCGTGCAATCGCGTCGAAATCGGCGCGAGCATGCTGATGTACGCCCCCAACCGCGGCGCGACGATCGACCTCAAGGATGATCTCCACGCCGGCGAACGATCCGATGGCGGCGTCGCGCAGGCGTTTCGCGTCGATGTCGGCCCGCCTGCAGCGTCGCTGTATGTGCGCGTTGTTGAGCCGCCGGACGCGCCGAGCCAGGAGTCGCGCGGCTCGCCGCGCGGCACGATTCTCTTTCTCCACGGCATCGCCGACAGTGGGGTGGCGATGATTCCGACGGCCAAAAGCCTTGCCGCCCGTGGTTTTCGCGGCGTGGTGGTGGATTCGCGCGGCCATGGGCGATCGAGCGGTGATTTCGTCACCTTCGGCGCGCAGGAGTGTCGCGACTATCGCCAGGTGATCGATGAACTGGCGCGACGCGGCCTGCTGGCCCCGCCGCTGGCGGTCTACGGCGCGTCGTTCGGGGCAGGTATCGCCGCGCAGCTCGCCGGACGCGATCCGCGCATTCGCACGGCGATCCTTCTGGCACCGTTCAGCTCGATGAAGGCGGTGGCGCTGGCGCGGGTGCAATCGCTGGGGTTGGGCTGGTTCTTCGACCCGCCCACGGTCGAGCGCGTCTTCGCCCGCTTTCAGGAACTCACCGGGTGCGATCCGGGCGAGGCCGACGCCGTCGCCGCACAGCGTCTGCGGCCGACGCCGGTGCTGATTTTTCATGGCAGCCGCGACGAGGTGATTCCGGCGACGCAGAGCGAAGAGATTCTGCGGGCTGCTGCCGCCGGCTCGCGGCGCTTTCTGATCCCCGGCGCGACCCACGACGATTGGAGCGAGGCAGGACGGCGGATGTTGTGGGAAGAGGGAACGCGCTGGCTGGATGAGCAAATGGGCGGTCGTTAGCCGCGCCCTGAACGGGGGCGGCGCGTCAGCCGGCAGGCCGCGTGCACCGCGATGGCAGCGGCGAAGGGCCCGCGATCGGCATCAGACGCGACGGATCACGCCGACGACAATGCCTTGAATCTGGACGTCGCGAACCACCAGCGGCTCGTACTTGGGGTTGGCGGGCTGCAGACGGATGCCGGCCTTGTCGCGGTAGAGGCGCTTGAGGGTGGCTTCGCCATCGGGCAGCAGGGCGACGACCGTTTCGCCATCGCGGGCGGTGT
>JALHOX010000020.1 GCA_022842805.1 Phycisphaerae bacterium
GCGACCATTGAGCGGTCGAAACGCAGGCGGCGGCGAAAAGCGCCATCGATCGTGTCGTGAATTGCCGAAGGGAACAATCGAGTTGCGTGGACATGCGCGAACTCCCAAAGTGTGCCCGGAGGAACTGTGTGAGCGGGGGCCACGAGGAGAGGACGCACGAGAGCCGGGGGCGGCTATGGAGAAATAGCGAATCGCGAATGTCGGATAGCGAAGGAAATGCAGAATGCAGAATGAAGAATGCAGAAATGGCGGCGGCGATGCGCGGTGATCAGCGGCGCGGGAGAATCGAGTTCTGCTGGTTCACAGATTCACCGTTTCCCGCGCCTTCCCTGTCAGCTATCACTGCCCGCAGCGCCAAAGACTTCACTGAATCAAAACCCCGGCGATCGTCGCCGTCATCCAGCACGCAATCGCTCCCGCCAGCATCGCACGCGGGCCCAGCCGGGCCAGCTCGCCTCGCCGCTCCGGGGCCATGGCGCCGATGCCGCCGATCTGAATCGCGATCGAGCTGAAGTTCGCGAAGCCGCACAGCGAATAGGTCGCCAGCAGAATTGTCCGCTCGCTCACCGCGCCGCTCGCCTTCAGCTCTGCCAGTCGTGTGTAGGCATAAAACTCATTCGCCGACATCGCCAGGCCCAGCAGGCTGCCCAGCTTGCGACAATCTTCCCACGCCGCGCCGATCAGCCACGCGATCGGGCTGAAGATCAGCCCAAGCAGATTGGCCAGATCGAGCCGCTCCATCCCGAGGTCGGCGTAGAAGCGGGCAACGGTCGCCGCCTCGACCGGCGCGATTCCCACCCAGCCGCACATCACGTTCAGCCACGCCAGCGACCCGATCCATGCCAGCCCCCAGTCGAGCAGCTTGATCAGCGCGATGAACGCCAGCAGCATCGCACAGACGTTAAACGCCAGCTTCGCGCCGTCGCTGGCGCCGACCGCCGCCGCATGCACGATGTTCTGCGTCGAATGCGGCACGCGAATGGTCGCGTCGCCCATCGTCTCGGGCCGCTCCGTCTCCGGGATCAGGATCTTGCTGATCACCAGCGACGCCGGCGCAGACATCAGGCACGCCGTCAGAAAATGCTTCGCAACCAGCGACTGCGTAGCCAGCTCGTTGCCCCCCAGCATCGTGATGTACGCGGCCATGATCCCGCTCGCGATCGTGGCGAATCCTCCCACCATGATCGCCATCAGCTCGCTGCGCGTCATGGTCGCGATATAGGGTCGCACAAAGAGCGGCGCCTCGGTCTGACCCACGAAAACGTTGGCCGCAGCGCTAAGCGCCTCGGCCCCGCTCACCCGCATCAGCCGCACCATCACGCGACCCATGAATCCCACCACGACCTGCAGAATGCCGAGGTGATAGCCGATCGTCGACAGCGCCGAAAAAACGATGATCGGCGGGATCACGATGAAGGCGAAAATGAAGCCCCACGCATCGGGCCGAGGCTCGACCAGTTCGCCCAGGATGAACCGCGTGCCCTCCTTCGTCGCGAGATTCACGATCGCCACCCCGCTGCCGATGGTCTCCATCACCCGCGCCCCGGCGTCGGTGCGGAGAATCAGCAGCGCCAGCCCAAACTGCAGCGCGATGCCGCTCAACACCGTCCGCCACGGAAACGCGCGGCGATTGCTCGAAAGCAGCCAGGCCAGAAATACGAGCGCCGCAAGGCCGATCGCGCCGCGCAGAATGGTGGGCAAGGGCATACCTTTGACGAAGAAAGCGTGTTGGGCGACGGAGGGTAATCGCGCATCGGCGGGTGCGCAAAGGGGGCCGGAGCGAATCGCAATCGAAATGCAGATCGCACGCTCGCGGAAAGGCCCGGAGATTGCCCGACAGAGGCGAGCTGCTGCTTAGCAACGACCGCCGCGACCGGACGCCCGCAGCGTTTACGATGTGCCCATGCTCATCATCCCCACCCTCGACGACGTTCGCCGCGCCGCGGAAAGAATCCACGGCCGAGCACATCGCACGCCCGTGATGACGTGCGCCACCATCGACGCCCGCGCCGGCTGTCGCGTGTTCATGAAGTGCGAGAATCTGCAGAAAGTCGGCGCGTTCAAGTTCCGCGGCGCCTGCAACGCCGTCTATTCGCTCTCCGACGACGAGGCCCGTCGCGGCGTGGTCTGCCACTCCTCGGGCAATCACGCCCAGGCCCTGGCGCTCGCGGCTCGCATGCGCGGCATCGAGGCCCACATCGTCATGCCGCGCACCGCGCCGCGCCTCGAGCAAGACGCCGTCGCGGGCTATGGCGGAAAGATCACGCTCTGCGAACCCACGCTGCAATCGCGCGAAACCACGCAGGCTGAGATCATCAAACGCACCGGCGCGATCGAGATTCACCCCTTCAACAACCCGCGCATCATCGCCGGCCAGGGCACCGCGACGCTCGAATTGCTCACCGATTACCCCGACCTCGACGTGGTCATCGCCCCGGTCGGCGGCGGCGGACTCCTCAGCGGCACGTCCATCGCCGCCACAGGGCTGAAGCCCTCCATCCGCGTCATCGCGGCGGAGCCCAGCGGCGCCGACGACGCCGCCCGATCGCTGGCGAGCGGACGAATCATCCCGTCGCAGTCGCCCAAGACGATCGCCGATGGGCTGTTGACCTCGCTCTGTGATCTCACCTTCGAGGTGATTCGAGCGAATGTGGAGCAGATCGTCACGGTCAGCGAGGAAGCGATCGTCGACGCGATGCGCTTCGTCTGGGAGCGGGCCAAGATCATCATCGAGCCCTCCGCCGCCGTCGGCGTCGCGGCCCTCTGGGAGGGCAAGCTCGATCTCCGCGGCCAGCGCGTCGGCATCATCCTCTGCGGCGGAAACGTCGACCTCGCCAAGTTGCCCTGGCAGACTTGAACCCGATCGCGGTGGACGATGGGGGCGGCGCGGCGCAACGCTGTTTCACGTGAAACACGTTTGCGCGACGCAAAGGCGGCGCCGCGGTGTGTGGTGGGGTTGCGGGGTGGCGGCCGCGGGCGGACTTCGTCGCGAATTGGGGGCGCCGCGCGGCCGAGCGCAAAAATCTCCTCCGCCATGTAAAGCCGCGCTCGACACTCGGCCGAAAATTGCTACAACGCTGCCTCTAAATCTGCTTCCGGCACCCCTTCGTTACAGCGGGTGCCTCCGCCCGCGATCGAATCCGATCCGTTCTGCTCCGGAGCTTCTTGAATGCGGTTCTGTTTGACCGTCGGACTCGTCGGCCTGACCGGCTGCTCCGCACCTCTCGACGCCATCGTGCTTCGCCCCGCTTTTGACGCTCCCTATTCGCCGGAGGAGTTCGGCGTGACGGTCGAGCGCGTCAATCTGCCGCTCGAAGAGGGGCAGGTGCGGCTTTGGCATTTTGCCACGCCAAACAGCAAGGCGCTGATCGTCGTCGCCCCCGGTTCCGACGCCAACAAGTCGCGCTACGCGGCGTATGCGCCGATCTTCATCGAGCGCGGGTACGAGCTGGTGCTGATGGACTATCGCGGATTCGGCGAGGGCATTGATGACGGGCCGCCGACGCTCGTGAAGGCATCGCAAGACGTGGTCGCAGCGCTTGAGTATGCCACCCGCCGCCACGAGCATGTCTATGGCTACGGCGTGAGCCTCGGTGCGGCGCTGCTCGCGCATGCGGCGACGCAGGTCGAGGTCGACGGCGTGATCCTGGAAGCCACGCTGGTGCTGGATGATCTTGTTCCACTCTGGCTGGACCAGCGCAATCTGGATTTCGTCCCATTCGTCGCGATCGGCGATCTGTTCGTCGACGTGCAGTCGCCCGCGGCGCTGGACGTGGCCCGCTGGGTTCCGCGGATCGAAGCGCCGAAGCTGTTTCTACACGGCCCCGCCGACGACGTGACGCCGATCGCGGGCGCGCGAGAGGTCTATGCCGCCGCCGCGGGTCGTAAGGAATTTGTCGAAGTGCCGGGCGGGCATGGGCGCTTTATTCAGGAAGACGCCGACGCGTGGATGGACCTGGTCGATCAGTGGGTGGAGGGGGAGATCACCGGTGTACGGGGCCTGCGGCCCGGTTCGCCGGCTGACGTGGGCCGCGCCGAGCGATAACGCCCGCGCCGCCGATGCGTTGCTGACTCGGCGCTTCGCGGTCTTCGCCGATCGCGTTTCATGCCAGATCGATTCGCGCGGCGAGTTTTGTATTTTCGCCAGGGCATGGGGAGGGTTGTATTGAGAGGCGGGGGCAGCGGCCGTCAAAGGTCATGCGGGAAGCACGGGTCACGGACTACCGCGACCTATGCGACCTTTCCCGGCTCGGCGAAGAGAAAAGGCAGGGCGCGGAGTACCGCGGCCTGCCCTACCTAAAAAAAGCATGGGTCACGGACTACCGTGACCCATGCGTGCCCAATCTAACTCAAATCAATAACGCAGCGATCAATAATCGCTCTTCGGAATGCCCATGCCCTTGCGGTCCGGCGAATCCGGGCGCTTGGGCGGGGCGTAGCCGTTTTGGCGGATTTCGTCGTTCATGAGCTTGATTGCGGTGTCGAGCTGCGGGTCGCCGCCGTCCCACATGAGCGCCGGGTCGTCGATGACCTCGATATCGGGGTCGACGCCGTGGCCTTCGACACCCCAGGTGCCGTCGGTCTCGTAGAAGCCGAAGGTGGGGACGGTCATGTTGGTGCCGTCGATCAGGTTGGGGTTGCCCGAGATGCCGACGAGGCCGCCCCAGGTGCGCGTGCCGATCAGCTTGCCGAGTTTGTTGTGGCGGAAGAGCCACGGGAACATGTCACCGCCCGAGCCGGCGAGGCCGTTGATGAGCATGCACTGGGCGCCCTGGTGGCTGTCGGGCGGCCAGGTCCAGTCGCGGCCGTCGCGCACGGCCCAGTAGTTGGTGACCGGACGATTGAGCAGCTCGATGAAGCGGGTGGGGATCTGTCCGCCGCCGTTCCAGCGCTCGTCGATGATCAGGGCCTTCTTGGTGCGCTGCTGATAGAACTGGCGGAAGAGCTCGTTCTGACCGTCGACGCCGGTGTTGGGGACGTAGATGTAGCCGACCTGGCCGTTGCTCTTGGCATCGACATAGGCCCGCTTGCTCTCAATCCAATTGCGGAAGCGCACGTCGACTTCGCTGTCCATCATCTTCACGACGACCGTGCGGGCCTTTTCGTCGCAGGTCGGATTCGGACCGACGACGAGCGACGCCGCCTTGCCGCCGAGCCCCGTCGCCGCGGCATACGGCGTGACGGTCTGGCTGAGGGCCACGCCGTTGATGGCGTGCAGGTAGTCGCCTTCCTTCACGTCGACGCCGGCCATCCGCAACGGGTTGCGGGCGTCGATGTCCCACGCGGCGCCTTCGTAGATCTTCTTCACGCGATAGGCGTTGTTCTCAAAGGCGAAGTCGCAACCGAGCAGGCCGACGCTGACGCGCGGGCCGCTGTCGCTGGGCGCCGTGCGGTAGTAGGCGTGGCCGACGTTCAGCTCGCTGATCATTTCCTGAATCAGGAACGTGACGTCTTCGCGGCTGTAGCAATCGGGCAGCAGGGCGGCGTACTGCTTGTAGACGCCGTCCCAATCGACGTGGTGCATCTGCGCGTCGTAGAAGAAGTCGCGCTGCAGGCGCCAGGCTTCGCGCAGGATTTCGGCCCATTCGGCGCGCGGGTCGATGGTGTACTGCATGTCGCCGATCGGGAGAGTGTCCTCCAGCTTCTGCTCGGCCTTGGCGTCAATCACGCCGAACTTGTCGCCCTTGCGGATCAGGATCTTTTTGCCGTCAGCAGACATGCTGCCGCCGCCCACGCCGTCGATCACCTGCTTGGCCTTCAGCTTCTCGTCGGCCGGGTCGAGGATCTTGAGCGTGATGCCGCCCGGGGCGTCCTCGTCGTCGTCGCCGCGCCCGGCGCCGGCCGGAAAGATGCTGTAGATGATGTGGCCGGCGTCATTGACCATGAGCCCGCCGAAGCGGCCATGCTCGACCGGCACGCGGACGATGCGCTGCTCAAAGCCATCGAGGTCGATCTCGACCGGCTTGGGCTTTTCGTCCTTCTTCTCATCCTTCTTGTCGGCGGAGTCGTCCTTCTTGTCGTCGTTCTTCTTGTCGTCGTTCTTCTTGTCGTCGGCCTTCTTGTCGGCGTCCTTTTTGTCGTCGTCCTTCTTTTCGCCGTCCTTCTTGTCCGCGTCCTTCTTGTCGTCCTGACCCTCTTCGTCGCTCTTGGCGGCCCAGGGGATCTTGACGTCTTTGCGGAGCGGCGCGGCGAGGAGCACCTGCGTGTCGTGATAGGCGAACGAGGTGCCGAGATCTTCGTATTGCGGGTCGCTCCACTTACGCGAACTGGTCAGATAGAGGAACTCGCCCTTGCGGTCGAAGACCGGGTCGCCATCGGCGAACATGCCGCTGGTCACCTGCTGCTTCTTGCCGGTCGTGGTGTCGAAGAGGAACAGCGCGGGGTTTTCCGAATCCACATCGCGGGCATACGCCAACCAGCGCGAATCGGAGGACCAGCTCGCGCCCGGGGAGCGCCCGTTCGGATTGCGGTCCACTTCAACCGTCTTGCCGTCGGCGACGGTGCAGACAAACAGCTTGCCCGACTTGTCGCCATAGGCGATCTGCTTGGAATCGGGCGACCAGCCGCGCATGTAGTAGAAGGTCTTGCTGCCCTTGGTGATTTGCTTGGCTTCGGTCGCGTTGTCGGCGGGGCGGACGTAAAGCTCATATTCGCCGGTCGCGTCGCTGAAATAGGCCAGCGACTTGCCGTCGGGGCTCCACGACGGGTCACGCTCGTTCACGCCGGGGGTCGCGGTGTGGTTGCGCGGCGTGCCGTTCTTGGCGGGCACGGTCCAGATGTCGCCGCGGGCAGACATCACGGCCCGCTTGCCGGTCGCGGAGAGGTCAAACGCTTCGATGTTCTTCGAGGCGTCGATGCGCTGCGGACGGATCAGCGGGCGATCGCCGGGGATGCTGATATCGACCTTGGTCGGCGTGCCGGTGGCGAGATCGATGAGGAAGAGCGACGGGCCGTTTTGCAGGACGATTTCGCCCTGACCATTCGCGCCGGGTCCGATCGCGGGCCACTTCGCGTCGAAGTCCTTGAAGCTGGTGACCTGCTTGCGCTGGCCGTTGCCGGTATCAAAAGCCCAGATGTTCAGTCGATGCTCCGGGCCGGCATCGCTCAGGTAGTAGACCGTCTTGCCATGCCACATCGGCTGGCTGTCGAGGCCTTCCCAATCGGTGATCTTCTGCGACTTGTGGTCCTTCAGATGAAAGAGCCAGATGTCGGTCTGCATTCCGCCGCGATAGCGCTTCCAGGTGCGGTTGTCGATGGTGTGCGGCGTATAGGCCAGCCAGCCTTCGGCGCTGATTGAGCCGGTGGCGCCGTAGGGCACAGGCAGCTTTTCGGGGATGCCGCCGCTGGTGTTCACGGTCATGAGCACGGTTTGGCGCGGCATGTCCGCCAGGCCGTTGCCGTAGAACAGCAGCGACTTGCCATCGGGCGTCCAGTCGCAGAGCGTCTCGCCGCCGGGGTGCTGCGTGACGCGGGTCGGTACGCCGCCGGCGGTGGGGGTGACATAGAGATCGCTGTTGCCGTCATAGTTGGCCATGTAGGCGATCTGTGTGCCGTCGGGGCTGAAGCGCGGGAACTGCTCGATACCCGCGGGACTGGCGAGGGGCACGGCCATTCCGCCGGCGCGAGGCGCGAGCCAGAGGTCGTTGGCGTAGCCGAATACGATGTGCGTCGCACTGACATCGGGGCAGCGCAGCATGCCGGCGGCGGGGGCGGTGTCGGCGATTGCGCTGGGCGCGACCGACGCGCCGAGCGTCGCGGAAAGCAGGATGCTCGCCGATCGCGCTCGAAAAAGACTCGCTCGCATTCATCAACTCCTGGGGGCGACTGGGTGTCTGGGGACGCCGAAGGCAAAACGGTTGTGCGCAGCGACAGCGGCATCCCGGCGCGTCGCGCGTCAATTGGTTAGGACGGGGCAGCGTCACGCGCCCGTTCGGATTCGTCAAACGGGAAGGGGTTCGCCTTGCAGAATCCGACGCTCGGGCATTTTTTGACACTTGGGCGGGTTAAACACTGGTGATGCAACGATCGGGGCAAGGTGGCCGCTCAGGGAGCGGTTATGCGGATCGAGCCGCACCATTTTACTTCCATAAGTCATTCTCACAGGGTTGCTCCGCAGGTCGCGCCCCGCCGGACGGTGCAACGATCGGAGGTTCCCATGGCCAAACTCTCGCAACTCGTTCGATGGAAGCTACTTACGGCGATCGGACTGATCGCGATCGGGTGTGTTCCACCCGCCGCGCAGACTCCCGACCCCGGGGACGACGGCCAGACGCCGCCCGTGGACGATGGCGGCAACCCCCAGACCGCCAGCCCGCAGGTGCTGCTCGGCGGGTTGGGCGACAATGCCCGGACGGAAGATCTGCAACTCACGTGGTCGCAAGTAGTTGGAGCGCAGTTTTACCGCGTGTCGCTCAGTCGCGATGCGCAGCCCGCGTTTCTGATCAACGTCCAGAACAACAACTACCTCGTGCCCACGCTCTCGGCCTGCACAGACTATTTTTGGAAAGTCGAGGCCATCAGCGCGACCGGCAGCGTGTCGTCGCAGGTCGGCAAGTTTCGAACGCGCTGTCCGACCGACCTGCCGACCAAGCCGCTCTACCCCTCGCCCTCCAATGAAGACTTCGGCGTTGTGCCGGCGACGCCGCTGCGCTGGCAGCCGGTGGTCGGAGCGGAGAGCTATGAGGTCTATTTCGGCAGCAACCCTAACCCGCCGTTCATCGGTTCGACCCCGACGCCCGAGTTTGCGAATTTGCCGTCGCTCGCGGTGGGAGGGCAGTATCACTGGAAGGTTCTGGCTCGCAATCGATTCGGGACGACCGAGTCGCCGACCTGGACCTTTCGCATCACGTCGAACCCGACCGGCCCGGGGACTGCACGCTTTTTGGAGCCCATCGACAATGCGCAGCGCGCCCGTACGCGCCTGACGCTGCGTTGGACGCGCTCCAGCGACGCGACGGAGTACGACGTATATCTGGGGACGACTTCGGGGAATCTGTCCAAAATCGCGACCGTCACGTCGCGCCAATTCGAACTGACCAACCTCGCCTTCAACACGCGCTATTTCTGGCAGATCGGCACGCGCGCGCCGAGCGGCGAAACGCTGAGCCCGGTCTGGACGTTCACCACCGGCCCCGAGCCGCAGCTGCCGCTCGTCGTCGATGAGCCGCTGCCTGCCGATGACGCGCTGAACGTGGCGCCCGATACGACGCTCTCGTGGAAGGCCGACGCCGATACCGACGCATACGACGTCTATCTCGGGAAGGCGCCGGCTGCGCCCGTGCGAGTCGCGACGGTTGCGCGACCGCCGTACCGGCCCGCGGCGCTCGACGCCGGCGCTGAATATTCCTGGCGCGTCGTCGGCCGCAACGCGCAGGGCGAGGTCTCCGGCCCGATCTGGCGCTTTGTGGTTCGCGGCGCGGGCGGCCCGACCGACCCGCCGGACGATCCGACCGACCCGCCCGAAGAGCCTGCGCCGCCGATCATCGTGTCGGTTGACTCGCGCCGCGAGGGATGCCTCACGATGTATGACGCACAGCCCGCCGCCCGGCTCGACGTGAGCGACGACGCGCGCTTTGTCGCAATCGACGGCGTGCGCATCCTCGATCGTCAGATCAACCAAGCGACGCTCGTCAGCGTCAGCACCAACGGCCGCGCCGGCCGCGGCAGCTATCCGTCGATGTCGGGCAACGCGCGATTCGTCACGTTCGAATCGCAAGACATCCTTGCCGCGAACGACCAGAACAACTTCAAAGATATATATATCCATGACCGCCAGAACGGCACGACGATCTGCGTTACGCCCGGCTCGAACGAGCGCAGCGTGCTGCCCAACATCTCGAACGACGGACGCTTCGTGAGCTTCGCAAGCTGGGCGAGCAACCTCGTCGCCGACGACAACAATGGCGCCAGCGACATCTTCGTTGCCTCGGTCGAGACCGGCGCGATCGAGCGCATCACCAACGCCGTCAACACCGGCGGACAGCCCAGCGTTCTCGAAGACTCGGCCATCTCCGCCGACGGACGCTACGTCGCCTACTCGATTCGCGGCGACAGCGCCGACGGCGGCGTCTGGCTGCACGATCGTCAGAGCGGCACGCGCTCGCGGCTGGCGGCGAGAGGCTTTGTCTACGCCGGCGCGATCGCGGACGACGCCTCGGCGGTGGTGATCACGGGCGCGTGGCCGGGCACGGATCAGCGACAGGCGTTCGTGGCGCGGCCCTTCGCGGGCGACACGCAGCTCGCCAGCGTAGGACCTGATGGTGCGCCGGGCGACTCGATCTCTTGGCTGCCGACGATCTCGGGCGACGGGCGATATGTGTTCTATTCGTCCTTCGCCCAAAACCTGGGCCCGCCGAATGGATTCCTGCGGGCGCAGGTGCTCCGCTTCGACCGCGAAACGGGCGTCAACCTGATTGTGTCCGCGCCGTCGCAGACCACGTTTGGCAATGACCTCAGCTTCTACATTGCAGGCTCGCGCGACGGAAAAATCTCCGCGTTCTCCAGTGCGTCCACGAACCTGGTGAGCGGCAACTTCGACATCGTTAACGTCTTCGTGTCGGAGTGTCTGCCCTGAGGAAGTTGACTGATTAGCGCGGCACTTCAACCGGCATGGGTCACGGAACGCCGTGACCCATGCTCATTATCGCGCGCCCGTCGGCTATCCTTCGCCCCTCGACACTCTCGCCGAGCGCCCATGGACACGCCGAGCTTCGAAAATCCCAGTCTTCAACGCATTCTCGAAGCCGAGCTGGCCGCCGGCAATGTCGTCGCCTCGTTCAGCTATCGCCCCTTCGCGCGGCGCGTGATCCAGCTCAGCCACAGCTTTCGCGGCGATTTCTCCGCGGAGAATCGGCCCGCCGAGCTCGAATTCGACACCTCGCACGACCGCAGCCTGCATTGGGCCCTTGCGAACGACGAGCTTTCGTCCGCCGACGAAATCCTCTCCGCCCCCGCGCCGGGCACGCGTGTCGTGCCGCACGGGGCGGTGTGCCCCAATGACACATCGCCCGCCGGTCTTGGGCGCGCGCGACAGGCCGACGCCGGACGCCTGGCGCGCGCCATCGAGCGCGAGATGCGCGCGGCGAACATGTGGAGCGAATCGCCGCCGCCGCCGGAGGCCTTTCAGTTTCGGCGTCCGTTTGCGATGGACACGATGGCCTTCGACCAGTGGCTGCAGTTCGTGCTTCTCCCGCGGCTGCGGGCTTGCGCCACCGGCGCCGCTGAGTTTCCGCCGAATAGTTCGGTCGCCCCCGTGTTCGTACGAGAATACGACGGTCGCGACGAGGACCCCGCGTTCGTGCGGCTGAGCGCGCTGGTGCACCAGCTCGACGAATTGATCAATGGCAGCGCGGGTTACCCCGCGACCTATGCAGCGCACCGCCCGATCTTCGGCGACGCGCGAGAACGGGCCTATCTACTGCGACAAGCGCCATGGTTTGTGCTGATGCTCGTCTGGATGATCGGTGTGCCGCTCGTCGGCGCTAGCGACTGGTTCAAGCGTGTTTCGCCCTGGCGCACGAAGCATTTGTCGCGCACCGTCGCCATCGGCCAGCCGCGCTCCGGCGCGTGGCAGGAGATGATGCTCCTCGCCTTCGCCCGACAGGCCGGCGAGGGCGCTTCCTTTTACCAACTGCGGATCGTTAGCGTCCGCCCCAACCGACCGGCCGATCCGCCCACCACCTCACGCCGCTTTGTCCCCCCAAGCTTCGCCCTCGCGATGCGCCCGCCGCTGGAGCTTCATGTCGCAGGGGGCCGCATCGACACTTTTGACCTCGGTGCCGAGGCCACCAAACGTCCGTACGAAGTCGCGACCATCGGCGATTATCTGAAGTCATGCGGCGTGAATCCCGAATCTCCCGAACAAGTCGGCGATGTTGAGCGGCTGCGCGCATTCATGGAAAGCATGGCCGCCGCCCCCTGGAGCCGCCTGCGCGAAAAGCCGACCTCGGACGAGGCCCGCCTGCCGCTGCGCGATGTCAGCGACTCGCGCTGGCAGACGAGCGGCCTGGGAAATTGGCAGGGCATGACGCTGATGGTCGTGATGATGCTGGTCGGCGCGATCCCGTGCCTCTGGATGGTGCGGCGCGAGGCGCGGCGGCACTTTGGGCGATGAGGGAAGCGGTAGGGGAGGGCTGGGCGCTTCGACTTGTCAGCGTGCGGAAGGGAACTCTCAAACGACTCTCACCCGCGTCGAATCGGATCAATATCCTTCACATCCACCTTGGAGCGCGGCGGCCACAGGGCGCGGCCGTGGATCAGTTGCGTGAGGTCGTTGAGCCGGTCGCAGAGCGACGGGTCGCGCTTGCGGAAGTCGCCGGCTTCGATGGCGCGCTTCAGATTCGCAGGGGAGAGCAGCAGCACGATCGGCTGCGGCGCGCGAATCGCCCGCGCCACCTGTTCCAGGTCGCGTCGATCGGCGTCGGTCAATCCCAGCTCTTCGGCCGCGCCGGCGAGCAGATCGGGCGGCGGATCGACCCGGCCCTGATCGCCGCGGAAGACGCGGGCCAATATGGCCAGCAGCGTCAGCACGATCACCGCGCCGATGGCGAGATTGCGTGCCGACTGGCCGTCGTTCTCGCCGTTAAAGCCCTCCCGAAGTGCTCGAATGAACTCGTCCGATTCGGCCGAGCCGACTAGAGCCAGGAGCAGGGCGGCGACGGCGCTCATTCGCCGGTCCTCGCAGCGGGAACCGGTTTCACGAGGTGTCGATCCGTTTGGCTCGGCTTGGCGGCGCTTGCGGCGTTGCGCTCGATCCGCAGCGCGATGTTGCGTACGCCGGGGGCGGCATCGCGCGTGGCGGCATGCACGTTGGCGCGAAACAGCTCGAACAGATCGGCCCGCTCGACGACACGCAGCGCGGTGACGCGGTCGCGATCGTCCGTGGACTCCAGCAGCCGCTGCACCCATACACGCCACTCATCGCGATCGTCGTCGATCAGAGCCTGCAGGTCTTCGGTCTCGCCAAATCGCTGCAGCGCCTGCCACGCGGGGTGGATCTGGTGCTGCACGCTGCTGGCCGAAATCCGCGGCGGCGCGGGAGAGGCGCTGGGGCGATGGCGGGCGTCGCTGCTCTTCGCGGCCATTCCGCTTTGGCGGCCGACGACGGCCCATGAGGCGAAATGCGCGTTGGCGTCGTCGCCGGCGGCGGCGAGGCGGGCCAGCACGCGCTGGGCCGAGGCGCCGCCTTGCGCGGCAAGGGCCAGGATGGCGCTGCGGCGATGCGTGGCGCTGCCGTGGCCGATCCAGTCGCTGAGCGTGGCCACGCCCAACTCGTCGCCGCCGCGAGAGGTCGCGATCCAGCGAGCGACGCGCGGGGCGATCGCCGCGCTCCAATCAGCATGACTCAGCTTGAGCCATGGCTGCCAGCCGGGGTCTTTGAGCAGGTGGACCTGCCGCGCGATTTCTTCGTCGTTCAGCAGCTCGGTGTGCTCCAGCAGGGCTTCGAATTCCTGTCGTGTGCGGAAGCGCTGCAAGGCGTGAGCGGCCAGCCGGCGCCAGTTCGACCGGCGCAGCGCCAGCAATAGAAACCCCGCCAGGCGCGGCTCATCCCAGGCCGGCAAATGCTCGCGCACCACGTATCCGGCGTGCGAGCGCGGCGCCTCGAGCGCGTCCCACAGGTCGGCGTCGAAGTAGCGCGCGAACCAGAGCGTGGCCTCGAACGCGTTGACGTGGAAATGGCGATCGAGATGGCTGAAGACGTTCCAGACCACTTCGATGAACTGCCGCGTTTCACCGTCGTGAAACGCCTGCCACGAAAGTCCGTCGGGCGGCGGCGTGGCGCGGTCGAGGAATTGCGCCGCCATGGCGCGAAAGGCGGCCGCGCCCGCGTCGCGGACTTCGGTGCTGCCGTCGCGCAATGCATCGGGGATCAGATAGGCCAGCTTGCCGCGCGGATGCTGCGCCAGACACTCGAGCGCGCTCTTGCGGGCGAGCGGGCTGGACCACTGCGCGGCGCGGGCGATTCCCGCGTAAAGCAAATCGCGCCGCGCAAAAACGGCCTCGCGCGCGTCGCTGGGCAGCCGGTCGCGGTGAACCACCAGCGCCCCCCATGCCGTCGCGTTTTCGCGCTTCAGCAGCGCCCCCGCCAGCCGCACGATGTATTCCGGCTCCGCGGCCGGCAAAGCGGCAGCCAACGCCCGATCCGCGTGCGGAGCGGGCTGCTGGGTGAGCCATTCGTAGAGCTGGTCGATCTTGTCCATTTCGCCTCGCCGGGGCGATCGTCGATAGCGCAGCCGCGCGCCAAACGCGGCGCGAGGATCGCGCGCCCGTGCGGGGCCGCGGCGCTATCGACTCCATCGGCGGGGCGGAGCGGGGCCGTTAACATGCGGGCGGATGACCCAGATGATGCAACAAAATTTGATCGACCCCGCACTGCGCACGACGCTGGCCGGCGTGCCCATGGTCTCGCCTGTGCTGACCGCTTCCGGCACCTGCGGCTATGGGCCGGAATACGCCGAGTTGCTCGATTATCGGAGGCTGGGCGGATTCACGACGAAAAGCGTGACGCGGCATGAGCGACCCGGAAACAACCCGGAGCGGATCGTCGAAACGCGGGCGGGGCTCCTCAACGCCATCGGCCTGGCGAACGTCGGCGTGGAACGCTTCATCGCCGAAAAGATCCCGTTCATCGAGCGGATGCCGACGTCGGTGTGGGTGAATGTCGCGGGCTACGACATCTCGGATTACACGTTTGTGATCGAGCGGCTCGACGAGCACGCGTGCATCGCCGGGTTTGAGCTGAACGTGAGCTGTCCGAATGTGAAGGACGGACTGATGTTCGGCACCGATCCGCGGCTGCTGCGCGAGGTGGTCGCCGCGGCGCGGGCGGCGAGCAAGCGACATCCGATGATCGTGAAGCTTTCGCCCAACGTCACGGACATCGCCGACTTGGCACGTGCGGCGATCGACGGCGGGGCGGATGCGCTGTCGCTGATCAATACTTATGTCGGGCTGTCGATCAATGCGGAGACGTGGAAGCCGAACATCGCGAACGTCACGGGCGGGCTGAGCGGGCCGGCGATCAAGCCCTTGGCGCTCTTCAATGTGCACCGGGTCTATCGCGAGGTCGCCCAGAAGGCCAACATCCCGATTCTCGGCATGGGCGGCATTCAGACCACCAGCGATGCGGTCGAGTTTCTGCTGGCGGGGGCGACGGCGGTGGCGGTGGGCACGGCGCTGTTCGTCGACCCGACCATCCCCCAGAAGATCGCTGCTGAACTGCCGGCCTACCTGAGCAAGCGCGGGCTGAGCCACGTATCGGAGTTGGTGGGGCGGTTTGCGTTTGCGAAGTGAGATTGAGCCGGGCCGGCGCTCGGTTCGCGAGAATTTGACGCCCGCAGGTCGCGTCGGCCGGGGCCGGGCATCGCCGTCGCCCGCCGCGTCTGCCGGGCGGGCGCAGCTCAAATTCAAACCCTTTTGGCCGGCGATGCGGGAACCGCCCGACCAAATCCACCGTCCGAGAGAAACGCGGTCGGCTCGATCCTGCGGCGGCGTTGCTCGCGTTCTGACGAATAGCTACACTCCGCCGCCGGTAAGGGCGAGCGCGTGATTCGAACGGCGGTCTTCGCGTCTCTTCGGAGGCGCACCCGCAAGCGGCGTGCCGGCGAATGCAGAGCCGGCGGCTCGTCGATGGAAGGCAAGGCATACCCGTGCGGGACAACCATCCAACCGGTCCCGCCCCAACTTGGCTGCCAGGAGTTTCTCGAATGCGAGTATCAAGCCGAACGCTGAGCGGCGCCGGAATTTTGCTGCTGGGGGCGATCCTTCTCGCCGCCGGGCGATCGGTCGAAAAGCTGGATCGAGCCGTCCAGCTTTACGAGCAGCAGAAGTACAGCGAGGCCGCGCAGCTCCTGGCCGAGATCGACCGGGCGTCGCTCTCCGACGCCGAGAAGCAGGAACTCGACCGCCTCGCCGCCGCCGTGCAGCGCACCCTCGACGGCGCCAAGAAGTCGCAACAGGATTTCACCGACGCTGAGGCCGCCTTTGGTCAGCAGCGCTGGGCCACGGCCGACGCGCTCTACTCGGCGGTGATCGAAAATCCCCATACGCCCGCCGACCTCCGCGATCAGGCGATCGGCAAGCGCGACAACGTTCGATCCAAGATGGCCTCCGGCCAGCCGACCCAACGCGTCTCGGTCACGACCGCCGGGCCGGCGACCCCTCAGGGTCCGGTGGGCGAAATGGTCCCGGTCTCTTCCGGCGCCTCGACTCCGCCCCCGGCACAGCCCCGGCCGCAACCGCAGCCGACGATGACGACCAATCGTCCGGCTCCGCAGCCCGCCCGCACGAATATCTATCTGGAGCCGATGGTTCCGGTCAGCAGCGCTTCGCCCAGCCGTCCGGCCCCCGCGCCCGCCCCGGTGGTGACGCGCACTGCGACGCCGGCCCCGGTCGTCTCGACCGGTCCGATGGCGCCGATGAACACTGCCCCGCCCGCGACGCTGATCGCCGGCACCGGGCGCGACGCCGCCCGAGCCGGCACGGTCGACGAGATGCAGGCCCGCGACGAGCTGCTCTGGCAGCGTGCCGTCGCGCTGCTCGACAATCTTTCGGCCAAGGCTCGCAACGCCATGGGCGAAGAAAACTTCGACGAAGCCCGCCGCCTCGCCTCGCAGGCCCTGCAGGAAATTGAAGCGGCCCGCGAATACGCCGAGCCGGCCGACAAATACACGAGCGCCCGCGAACGCGCCTTGGCTCTGCAGGACGAAGTGAAGAGCCGTGCGCGCGAGTACGAAATTCGCACCGCCGGCGTCCAGGCCGAAGAAATCAAGACGCTGATCGCCGAGCGCACCGCCGCGATCGAGGCTCAGAAGGCCGAAAAGATCGAGCAACTCTTCGCGACCGGCGCTGAGCTCCGCCGCGAGCAGAAGTTCAACGAAGAGGCCGAGGTGTATCGCCAGGTGCTGCTGATCGACGCGACCAACGCGCGTGCCAAGCACTACCTCGAACTCGCCGAAGACTACGCCTCGTATCTCCAGCAGCAGGATTGGCACGCCCAGCTTGGCTTTGAGCAGCGCCGGGCGCTGACCAATGCCGACGCCGCCCTGATCCCGCTCGACTACGACGTCGTCTATCCCCGCAACTGGGCCGAGATCATCGCCCGTCGCGATGCGATCGGGCCCGGCGTCACGGGTCAATCCCTGGGCGACATCGAGCTGAACAAGCGGCTCGAAGAGGTATTGCCGGAGATCAGCTTCGCCGGCCAGGCGCTCGAAAAGGTCGTCGACTATCTCCAGGAAAACACGTCGATCAACATCTCGGTCGACTGGGACGATCTTGAGACCAACGGCATTCAGAAGGACGATGAGATCACGCTCCGCCTCGCGGGCCTCTCGCTCCGCACGGTGATGAACGAAATCCTTACGCAGGCCGGCGGCGACGTGCGGCTCGCCTTTGCCGTCGGCGAGGGACTGCTCCGCATCGCGACCAAGGAAAAGCTCGACCGCGACAAGCTGATCCTCGTTTATGACATCCGCGACCTGCTCGTCAACGTCCCGCGCTTCGCAAACGCGGCCCAGCTCGACCCCGCCCAGGCCCTCCAGAACGTCGGCCAGCAGCAGGGCGGCTTCGGCGCCGGCGGCGGTGGTGGCGGCGGTGGTGGCGGCGGCGGCGGTGGACAGGGCGGCCAGCTCTTCCAGGGCGGCGGCCAGCAAAATCAGGAAGACGACTTCGACGCCGGCGCTCTCGTCGAGCGCATCCTCGACCTCATCCGTCAGACCGTCGAACCGGACTCCTGGCGCGAGAACGGCGGCGAAGCCTCGATCCGCGAGCTCAACGGCCAGCTCATCATCTACAACACGTCCGACTCGCACCGTCAGGTGCAGGATCTGCTCGGCCAGCTGCGCGAGACCCGCGCCCTGCAGATCGCCATGGAGTCGCGATTCCTCAACGTCACGTCGAACTTCCTCGAAGAAATCGGCGTCGACATCGACTTCGTCTTTAATCAGGGCAGTGCCGGGTTCGACCGCTCCTTCACCGGCGGCGGCGCCCCGATCAGCGATCCGTTCACCGGAGCTCCGGTGCTGATCCCGCGCACCTTCTCGCAGATCGGCACCTTCGCCAGTCCGCCCGGCTTTGGCACGCCGTTCACCCCCGGTCTCACCCCGGTGCAGCCGTATCAACAGGCCGCGTATGTTCCGACTAGCACCGGCATCGTGCCGCAGCTGAGCGACGCCACCCCCATCACCGCCCAGCAGGGATCGCTCGGTTTGGTGAACCCCGGCAACCTGAACACCGGCGTGCCCGGCTCTTTCGCACAGAGCCTCGCCCAGCCGGCGCTGAACATCGCCGGTTCGGTGCTCGACAACCTGCAGGTCGACTTCCTGATCCGCGCCACGCAGGCCAACGCCCGCAGCAGCATCGTGCAGAGCCCGCGCATCCTGATGTTCAACGGCCAGCGGGCCAACATCATCATCGGTCGCGCCCGCACGTTCGTCGGCAGCCTGCAGCCGATCGTCGCCGAAAACGCCGTCGGCTTCATCCCGATCATCGACGTCGCCCCCAGCGGCGTCACGCTCGACGTCGAAGGCACGATCAGCGCCGATCGCAAGTACGTCACGACCACCATCCGTACCACGCAGTCGGAAGAGCCCTCGCTCGAACGCTTCGAAGTTTCGCGTGCCAGCGGTAGTTCGCCCGGCTCGTTCGTCACCCTCCGCGATCAGCGCTTCGTCTCGATCAACACCACCGCCTCCATCCCCGACGGCGGCACGATCCTCATCGGCGGTCTGAAGCAGGTCGGCGAGATCGAAGTCGAGGCCGGCGTGCCCATCCTGAGCAAGATCCCGATCCTCAAGCGCGCCTTCACCAACTCCACCGTCGTGAAGGACACGCGCACGCTGCTGATCCTGATGAAGGCCAAGATCCTGATCCAGAAGGAACAGGAAGAAGAGGCCTTCCCGACCTTCGCCGGCGGCACCGGCGGCTGATTCATCGCCATCGGCTGATTCGACGCTTCGATGTTCAAACTTCAGCCCGCGCCGATCTCGGCGCGGGCTGGGTTTTTTTGTTTTGCCCTTCGTCGGTACGCTGCCCGTATGACCATCGCGCATTTAACGGACGACGCGGCACTGACTGCATTTTTCCCCGTGATTTCGCAGCTCCGCCCGCACCTGACGCCCGCGACGCTCATCGAGCGCGTGCGCCGACAGGAGCAGCAGGGCTATCGGCCCGTGGGGCTGTACGACAACGCCCGCGTGCCCCGCGCCTATGCCGGATTTCGCTTCATGGAAACGCTGTTCTCCGGCGCCGTGATCTATGTCGATGACCTCGTCACCGACGCCGCCGCGCGCTCGACCGGCTGCGGCAAGACGCTGCTGACCTGGCTGATCGAACTGGGCCGGCGCGAGGGCTGCGCCACGCTGGAGCTCGACTCGGGCGTGCAGCGCTTCGCCGCCCACCGCTTCTACTTCCGCGAGCGGCTGGAGATCGAGGGGTATCATTTTCGGCTGCGACTTTAGCGCTCGCTGGGCGAACCTTTTTCGCGCAACCGCCGAACGCGAAGAATGAGCACATCGGGACGCGATAAGCGCCGCCGAAACGTCACGAGATGTCAACACATCGCGAGGGAGGCTGGTCGTGGCCGAATACGAAGAATCTCCGCCGCCCGGCGTGCCGGACGCGCTGCTTCGCAACGCGCTCGTCAACGGGGCCGTCCTGAACGCCAGTCCCAATGAAGGCTTGCTGGTTCCGCGCGACTTGCGCGTCGTCGAACTGGCGACGCTGCGCGTCCGTTCCGGCCGCGTCATCGTCGGGGATGTCGGCATGGGCTTCGACCTGAGCCAGCCGATCCTGCGAAAGATCCCGCCTGGCGATTACAAAGTCTATGTGACGATCTGGGGGCCGAAGGGCAAAGGGGCGGGCCCTTCCGACGGCATGGGTGATACGCCGCGCGCGGCCTACCTCACACTGGAAATTCGCAAGCAGGTTCCCACGCGTTTCGTGTTCGCGGCGATGGGCGATCCGGAGTCTGAAGCCGACAACCCGGAGTGGGTGGGGACCGACACCATGCAGGCCATCGGCGTCGATATGGGCGGCGTAGGCATCATCGACCTCGCCGATCGCGAGCGGTTCCAGCCGCCCGACGACGTCGACGAGCAAAACGTCCTCGACAATTATTTTGACTTCGAAGAAGCGGCGCAGGCCGCGCGTCCCGACTGCCTCGGCCTCGCCGGCGTCATTCGAATCCCAACCAAGCCGCCGATCGAGGTGCCGGCCTGCAACAGCGGATGGGGCGATGGCGCCTACTTCGCCTATTGGGCGCTCGACGCCGCCGGTGAGGCGCTCGCGCTCATCGTTGATTTCGATCTAGATCAGAAGTGGCGCTATCGGTAAACATCCACCGGCCGCGACTTACAGGCCGTCGCCCGTCAATCGTATGATTCGAACCGAGCCGCGGGCTTCAGCCTGTGCGGCGCCGCATATCTCCAGCGAGGACCAAACGTGAATCTGCCTTCTCGACTTCTCCCCCGTCGCTCGTCACATTCGCTATTCGCCTTTCGCTGTTCGCTGTTTCTCCTTCTGCTCACCGGCTGCCAATCTGCACGCGTCATCGACCCCATGCGCGCCATCTGGGTCACGCGCGGCGACTATCGCACACCCGCCGACGTCAATGCGATCGTGCAGAATTCGGCCGACGCGGGCTTTAACGCCATCCTCTTTCAGGTCCGCGGCAACGGCACCGTCTTCTATCGCTCGGAGATCGAGCCGTGGGCCGAAGAGCTGATGCGTGGTGCGGCCGGCGACGATCCGGGCTGGGATCCGCTTCAAACCGCCATCGACGCGGCCCGCGCCGCCGGCGTCGAGCTGCACGCGTGGATCAACGTCATGCCCGCCTGGCGCGGCACGAAGCCGCCCTCCAATCCCAAGCAGCTTTACAACGCCCATCCCGATTGGTTCTGGTATGACCAGAACGGCAAGCGACAGGAGCTCACATCCTTCTATGTCAGCCTCAATCCATGTCTGCCCGAGGTGCGGCAATATCTGACCGAGGTCAGCCGCGAGGTGGCGGCGAAGTACGACATCGATGGTCTGCACCTCGATTACATCCGTTTTCCCAACGAACCGCCCGCGACCCCGCGGGGCTCGGGCATCGACTATCCGCGCGACGCGAAGACGCTTGAGCTCTACGCCGCCGCGACCGGCAAAAAGCCCGACGATGACAAAGCGGCCTGGATTGCCTGGCGCACCGAGCAGGTGAACACGCTCGTGAGCGGCATCCGCGGCGCCCTGCGCGAGTCACGTCCGCGAGCGGTGCTCACTGCCGCGGTCGGCGCAAAGCGGGCCAACGGATTGACCCACTTCCAGGACGGCTACGCCTGGCTCGATCGCGGCAGCGTCGACGCAGTCATCCTGATGAACTACACCCCGGACATCGAGACCTTCTCCGCGCGGCTCGAGCCCTGGCTGACCGATCGTCCGAAGGCGCGCGTCGTGCCGGGGCTGTGGTTCGCCCGCAAGAAGGGGGCCGACGAAGCCGAGCGCATCGCCGAAGTCGCGCAGGAGATCCAGCACTCCCGCGAAAAGACCGGCGACTTCTGCGTGTTCTCCTACTCGGCCCTGTTCGACAGCACCGATCAGGAGCTCAACCCGCAAACCGAAGAAACGCGCAAACTGCGGGCGATGCGCCGCGAAAAGCTGATCCCGGTGATCCGAGGGTAACGCTCACGCCGGGCCGGTCGGTGCCGTTCTCGTCCGTCGCCCGCGAACTCATCGCGCTCGGCGGACCTGTTCGGCCCGACGCGCGAACGAACGGGCTCCGACGCCGCCGCACGCCGCGTCGCCGCGACACAACGCGGCAACCGTCCGCACGGCGATCGTGTCACTACGGCTTCCAAGCCGCGGCACGCCGTGCGCACTCCTCCGGCGATACATCTTCGATGTGCGTCCCCATCGCCCAGACATGGCCAAACGCGTCCGCCACCTTCGCGAAGCGATCGCCCCAGAACATGTCGGACGGCGGGTGGACCGGCTGACAACCCGCCGCGACCGCTCGCTGAAACGCTTTGTCGCAATCGGGGACGTAGATCATCAGCGAACTCGAGACATGGTTGGGCGAGGGCGCCTTCATGCCCATGTCCGGCCACTCGCCCCCCATCATGATCCTGGAATCGCCGATCTGCATCTCGGCGTGCATCACGCAGCCATCGGGCGAGCGCAGCACCATGACCTGTTCCGCGCCAAACGCCTTGGCGTAGAGCTTTAGCGCCGCGTCGGGGTCCTTGACGATGATGCTCGGCGTGACGGTGTGATATCCGGGCGGGATGTGGGGGACTTTGGTTGCCATCGACTGCTCTCCGTTCTCTGAGGTTTTCGCGATCAGGCTCGTCAATCAAAACCTTACAGAAACCAAACACAGATTTCAAGGCGATTGAAAGGAAAACTTCGGACGAGCCGATTCGCCGGCGGTCGATGCGTGTTGAGTGCGGGGGGCTGGGGGCCGTTGGGGGGGGGGGGGTATTAGACCCCCCCCCCCCCAGGTTGGGGGGGGGGGGGGGGGGGGGGTCAGGCGGTGGGGGGGAGGGCGCCCCAT
>JALHOX010000021.1:0-13866 GCA_022842805.1 Phycisphaerae bacterium
GCGGCGGCTGATTCGACAGCTGAACACGAAGAGGAATGAACGCAGCGGTGGTGCCAATCGGCGTTGAGCGTCGCCGGACCCCACCTGGTCACCTCTGAAGGCCGCAACGCCCGCCGCGCCCGCAATGGAACTGCTTGCCCGAAAGCCCGATATCTGACGCCGTCGCCGCCCGCCCCCCCGCCAACTGCCTCTACGCCGACCCGTCCAAAACTGCCGTTATAATCTCGGGCTTCGTTTTGACCCGATGCAGACCCCGGACGCCTGGGTGGGTGGCGGCCTGCAGGATCTTGGATGCGTGTATTGGCTGCCAGTTTGCTCGCCGCGTCGATCATCGACCCGGCCACCGTGCAAAACCTGCTCGAGAACTACTTCTATCTCGGCCTGCTCGGCGTGCTCGTCGTTGCCAGCCTCGGCATCCCCATTCCCGAAGACATCCCCCTCATCGCCGCCGGCGTGATCCTTAAGCTGCACCCCGAAAGCGCCACATGGATCGGCGCATTTGCGACAGCAATGGTCGGCATCATGAGCGGCGACCTCGTGCTCTACACCGTCGGCCGCTGGTGGGGCAAAGACGTCGTCAATCACAGCTCGGTCAACTGGATCATCACGCCGGCACGCTTCACGCGCGCCTGCGATTCATTCCGCCGCTGGGGTGTCTGGTTCGTGTTCTTCGGCCGCTTCGTCATGGGCGTTCGCGCGGTCATGTGTCTGACCGCCGGCGCAACGCGCTATCCCTACTGGCGCTTTTTCCTCGCCGATTTCGCCGGCGCGGTCATCTGCGTGCCGCTCTTCATCGGGCTCGGCTACGTCTTCGCCGAACACCTGCGCTCCCTCTATCAGTGGCTGGCCGAAATCCAGGGCGCGCTGATCGTCGTCGTTGTCCTGCTGGTCGCGGGCTTCCTCATCTACGAATATCGCCGCTTCACCGGCGAGCGCAAGGCCGACGCCTTGGCCGCCGAAGCCGCGGAATCGACGACGCCCGAAGTCACCGCCAGCGCCGAGGCGACCATCGTTCGACCGACCGACGCCGTCCGCCCCGCGGACTCAGTCGGCCCGATCGCAAAGAACCTCCGACCAGGCGGCGCAATCGCCGGCGTCGAGCGCTAGTCTTCCTCCGCATCGACGAAGCTCGCCTCCGTCGTCAGCGCCCGATCCAGCCGCCGCAGAAACTCCGCCCGTGGGATCTCAACCGCCCCCAGGCTCGCCAGGTGCGGCGTGCGCCACTGACAATCCAGCAGCACCATCCCCCGCGTCCGCATTCGCTCGATCAGCGCCACCAGCGCCACCTTCGAAGCATCGGTCGCGCGGTGAAACATCGACTCGCCGAAAAATGCCCCGTTGATGCTCACCCCATAAAGCCCGCCCGCCAACTCCCCGTCCTTCCAGCTCTCCACGCTATGGGCGAAGCCCGCCGCGTGCAGCGTCTTGTAGTTCTTCAGGATTTTCGGACGGATCCACGTCCCCTCCTCCCGATCGGCACAAGCCGCGATCACGCGCTCAAACGCGGTGTTCACACGAACTTCGAACACCCGTCGGGCGTACGTCTTGCGGAGGCTGCGCGAAGGCTCGAACGAGTCGAGGTCGAAAATGCAGCGCGGGTCCGGGCTGAACCACTGGATGACGCCCCCCGGCCCCTCCATCGGAAAGATCCCGTTCAGGTATCCGTTCAGGATTGTCTGAGGGTCCAGCTTGCGCGAATCGAATTCGATCATGCCGCCTCTGACAGCCGCGACGAGCAGGCCATTCGCACGATATCGTACGCGCGATGCAACCCGCCGCGCATACCCGCGAATGGCCCGCCGCCCTTGCGGCCCGCGTGGCCACCTTCGAGTCGGCCTGGAACGACTATTTTCAACGGGTTGAATCTTCTGAAACGCGCGACTCGCGGTTGCCCGAGGCCCTACGATATGCCGCAGTCGGCGGCGGGAAGCGCCTTCGACCGCTGATCGTCATCGAGTGCTGCATCGCCTCGGGCGGCTCGGCGGACGTGGCCCTGGCCCCGGCGATGGCGGTCGAGTGCGTGCACACGTTTTCGCTGGTGCATGACGACCTGCCCGCGATGGACGACGACGACCTGCGCCGCGGACGAGCAACCACGCACCGCGCCTTCGACGAAGCCACCGCCATCCTCGCCGGCGATTGGCTCCTGACGCGCGCTTTTGCGATGCTCGCCGCGGCCGAGGTCGACGCCGGGCGACGCAGCGCCATGGTGGCGTTGCTGGCGAGCGCCACCTGCGACGTAATCAGCGGCCAGGCGGCCGACATCGCCGGAGAAACGCTCGCCCCGGATCGCGAGCGAACGATCGCGATTCATCGCCGAAAGACCGCCGCCCTCTTCGAGGCCGCGGCCGGCCTCGGCGGGTTGGCGGCGGCGACCAGCGAGGACGCCGTCGAACGGCTGCGCGGCTTCGGCCGCACGATCGGACTGTTGTTTCAGATCGCCGACGATCTGCTCGACGTCGCAGCCGACGTCGAAATTTTGGGTAAGCCCGCGGGCAAGGACGCCGCCCGCGGCAAGCAGACGTATCCGCGTGCCTTTGGTCTCGCCGAGAGCCGTCGCGAGGCCGATACCTTTCACGCCGCCGCAATCCGCGAGCTGGAGCCGCTCGGGCCCGCCGCCGCCGGATTGCGGGCGATCGCAGACAGAATCGCCGACCGCGCCAGGTGATCGCGGGCGACCTCCGCCGGCGGCGCGCCGGCCGACGAACCAAATTCGCCGTCGATCACGACGGCGCCGAATCGCACGCTGCCGAGATGTCGGCGGCTCGTCTGTCGGTCTGTGAGAAAGCAGACCGTCGCATCGCTGGCCAGAGAACGCAAAGATGAATTCGCTGCTCAATCGAATCCAATCGCCGCTCGACCTCAAGAACCTGACGCTCGAGCAACTTCACCAGCTCGCAAGCGAAATCCGCGAGCGCATCGTCAGCGTCGTCTCCAAGACCGGCGGGCACATCTCCAGCAATCTCGGCGTGGTCGAGCTCACCATCGCGCTGCACCACGTCTTCGACTTCCGCACCGACCGCCTCCTCTGGGACGTCGGCCACCAGTGCTACGTCCACAAGCTCCTCACCGGCCGCAACGACCGCTTCGAGTCGCTGCGCCAGGGCGGCGGCCTCAGCGGCTTTCCCTCCATCGACGAAAGCCCCTACGACCTCTTCAACGTCGGCCACGCCGGCACCGCCATCGCCACCGCCGTCGGCATGGCTCGCGCTGACGCCGCCCTCGGCCGCAGCGCCCGCACGGTCGCACTGGTCGGCGACGCCAGCATCGTCAACGGCGTCGCCTTCGAAGGTCTGAATCAGGCCGGCATCCTGAAGCGACAGTTGCTGGTCGTGCTAAACGACAACTCGATGGGCATCGCCAAGACGCAGGGCGGCCTGGCCGAGACGCTCGCCCGCTTCCGCCTCAGCCACCTCTACGAAGACGTGAAGCAAAAGGTCAAGTCCATCCTCAACGCCGTCCCCGTCGTCGGGCGCGGCGTCGTCGGCGCGATCGAACACCTGAAAGAGGGCGTCAAGGCCACCATGGCCCCCAATCAGATATTCGAACAGCTCGGCTTCATGTACGTCGGCCCGGTCGACGGCCACGACACGCAGCACCTGATCGAGTTACTCGAACTGCTCAAAGACGTCGAAACGCCCGTGCTGCTCCACGTCCACACGCAAAAGGGCAAAGGCTGCGACTGGGCCTCGCAAGACCCCTGCGCCTATCACAGCCCCAACAAGGTCTCGCTCGAGGGCGGCAAGGCCACACTCGCCAAAGACGCCGGCCGCAAGAGCTGGACCAGCGCCTTCGCCGACTGCTTCCTCACGCTCGCCAAAGACGACCCGCGCATGGTCGTCCTCACCGCCGCCATGCCCGACGGCACCGGCGTCAACAAAGTGCTTAAGGAGCTGCCCGCCCAGGCGCTCGACTGCGGCATCGCCGAAAGCTGCACGGTCGACATCGCCGCCGGAATGGCCAAGGCCGGCCTGCGCCCCATCGCCGCCATCTACTCCACCTTCCTGCAGCGCGCCTTCGATCAGGTCTTCCAAGAGGTCGTCCTGCAGGGCCTTCCGGTCGGCTTCTGCATCGACCGCGCCGGCCTCGTCGGCGGCGACGGCGCCGTCCATCACGGCTACCTCGATCTCGCCTATCTCCGCCCATTCCAAAACATGGTGCTGATGGCCCCGGCCGACGAAAACGAGCTGCTCGCCTGCCTCACGCTCGGTCGCGACCTCGATCGGCCCTACGCCATTCGCTACCCACGCGACGTCGTGCCGCAGCCGATCGGGCCCGCCACGCCCTTCGTCCTCGGCCGCTCGCGCCTCGTCCGCGAAGGCCGCGACGCAACCATCCTCGCCTATGGCACGATGGTCGAGCTCGCCCTCGCCGCGGCCGAAACGCTCGCCGCCGAATCCATCGATGTCCGCGTCGTGAATGCCCGCTTCTGCAAACCCATCGACGACGACATGGTCACCACGGCCATCACCCGCGGCGGCCCCGTCATCACCGTCGAAGACCACTCCATCGCCGGCGGCTTCGGCAGCGCCGTGCTCGAAGGGGCCAATCGCCTCGGCCTTCCGACCGAGGGCGTCGTCCGCCTCGGCATGGCCGAAAATCGCTTCTACTCGCACGGCTCGCGCGCCGGCCAGCTCGCCGAAGCAGGCATCGACGCCGCCGGCATCGCCGCCACCATCCGCCGCCTGATCGGCGCCTCGCGCGCCAGCGGCGCCGCGACGACCCCCATCGAGCGCACGCCGACCCGTCGTTCCGATTAAACGCGTTCGCCGATTAAAGGCGTTCGCCGATTGTTGCGATTGGTGAGTGCGTCGCGCGAGGGGGGCTTAGGCGCGACTGAGGTGGTCGGGGTGCTTGCGGATGTGCGCCGCGATGCCGTCCGCATACTTCTGCATCAACTCCGCCACCAGCTCGGGCGATTCGCCGCCGCGTTCGGCGCTGTCCGGCGGAATGTAAAGCGGCTCGTTCATCACCAGCCGGAAGTAAAAGTTCTTACGGCTGACCACGAAGCCCTGCGTGATGACGGCCTTGCTCCGCAGCGCGACCTGCAGCGTGCCGATCAGCCACTCGCGCCGCTCGTTGAAAAAATCGACCGGCACGGTCTTCAACGTCAGCCCACGCACGCGGCTGACATCGAGCGCGCTCGCAACCACCCGATTTTCCTGGAAGCAGCGATAGATGTCGCGCGGAAAGCTGTCGGCATAGAGCACGCGAATGCCCGCGAACTCAGGGAACGTCTTGGTGTACATCTCCTGCATGTAGCGCCGCAGCGGCCCCTCGTTCCGATCGCGCACGCCGGCGCACTTGTAGCCCATCAACGCCATCAGCACGCCCGCGACATGGTGCGATCCCTGATGGCTGATCATCACATACACGCCGCGCCCGCGGGCCAAGGCCGCATCCAACTCCGCCCGCCGAGGAAACTTGATCCGCTTCAGGATCTTCTCGCGCGGCAGAAAATCGAACACGAGATAAAAAAGCTTGTCGCACCGCGTCCGACGAAACGACCGACGAATGATCGCGTTTTGCCGGCGACGCGTCAGCGTGTCGCCGAAGATCGTCCGCAGCTCGTCGCGATAGCGCCGCCGACGACGGAAGTTCAGCGTGTACTCGATCGTCCCAAACGTCTGACCCAGGACGAACAGCCCGCGCAAACTGAACACCCGCGTCCACGCCCACAGAAACCACCGCACCGCGGCGAATTTCGCACGGTCGTACCAGCCGATCGAACTCGTTTCCGTGTCCGGCGGCGGCGGCGGCGCAGGCTCGGCCACGGCCTCGCGCGGGGCGGGCAGCGACGCCGAATCGGGATGGGTAGCGGTTTCGCTCGACATTTCTCAGCGACGCCAGGCAACGACGATCCGCGGATCCGCGAGCGGAACGGGTCGCCGGTCGCCCGCACTTCGGTCTCGCCTCTCCAGGGGGCGATTCTAGCCCAAGTCGGCCGGATTGCGCTGCAGGGCTGAAGTTTGATGCCGGCGAAAGCTCGGCTAATGCTGATCCAGACGTTCCGCGTGAATGGCGCGGATCTCGTCCCGAATGCGGATCAGGGCCGTGCGCACATGGTCAATAAACGTATTAATTTGGCTCTCCGCCTGGCCGCTGCCGTCGTGAACTTCGCTCACGAGGTCTTCAAGCTCCATGAAGATGCTCGTCAGCCACTCCTGATCGTGGGCGTGCACATCGCGGACGGCGGCCCGGTAGTCATCCGCCGCAGCCTTGAATTCTTCGCTTTCCGGCGGATGCTGGCGGGCCACACTCCGAAAACGGCGCACCGCCTGCGCCAAGCCGCGAACTTCGGCGGCGATCTCCTTCTCTCGCGCAATCAGCTCTTCCGCCGCCTCCCGCTCTTCCGTGCTGTCTTCCGCCTGCTGAATTTTCTTGCAAAGTGCGTCGAGCCGCGGCTCGCTCAGCAAGCCGGGGCGCAACGCGTGAATCGCGTGCAGCCGGCGAATGACCCAGGCGGCGGTGCGCTCGTCCCCGGCGGCGGCCGCCGCTTCGCCACGCTCCGCCAGCCCCTCGATCGCCTGCCGCCACTCCGCGCATCGCTGCAGAAACGCCTGATGCGCCTCCCGGTAGCGCTGGATCGCGGCGGACTCGATGTGAACAGGGTACTTGCGGCCCAGTTCCTCAATCGCGCGCAGGCAATTCTCGGCCGCCAGCTCCTCGTACTGACTCGTGTGATCCTCGAACTTCTGCGCCTGGCGCTGCAACATGCCGCGAACCTGATCCCGCGTAAAAAAGACCGTGCTGTGCGGGGTCGTGGTCGTGGGGGCGGCGGGGGCCGGGGCGCTTTGCTGCGCCTGCTGGACCTGCTGATCGTGCTGCTGTTGATGAAGCTGCTGTTGATGAACGCGGAGCTCGGCTTCCTTCTGCGTCACGATCGAACGCAGCATCGCGACCAGCACGGCGTCGGGCGCGACATCACGATGCCCCAGCACGCGCTGCGCGATCCGCTGCAGCCGCGGCAAGTCGACGCCCTCCCGCATGATCTCGGAAGAAAATCGCTGAAAAAGCACGTCGCGATGCTTCTTGTCAAAAGACTGGCCCTGCCCCGGCAGGCCGAAAACCGCCAGCCGCGCCAGCATCCCCCAACATCCGGGAAACGCATCCCGCAAAGCCGGCGTATCCAGCACGTCGGACTCCACGCGATCACCGGTTCGAACCAAACCCAACCCTCGAAGCCGCCGCAGAAAATCCGCCGCCGGCCCTCGCGGCAACGCCCGCGCCACCGCCCGCGCCGCGCGCGACGGCGCCAGTTCGCCATCGCCCGCGAACGCCCGCCGCAGCGCGCACTCGGCGACCTCGATGTCGATCGGCATGCAGCCCCACCGGCCTGCGTTTGGAGTTTCGTAACGGGGTTCGATCGAGTTGCGGCGCATGGATCGCTTTTCCGCTGAGCTTCCGGCTTGACCGGAGATGCAGTCTAAGCGGCAAAACGGCGGCGCGCCCAACCCCTCTCGTCTGGAGATGTCGTGAAGGCAGCCCCTGAACCCCAGCTTCTAACACCCGACCAACCCGGTCAGCCCACCCCCGGCACGAGCCGAATCGATCAAACCCGCGTGGCTTCCGAGGCTCGCGCCGCGCGGCAGCGCTGCAGGAGCGTCGCCAGACGGTCGCGCACCGCCCGAGTCGAAAGGTCGTTGGCGGAGATATGTTCAAGCGCCTGACGACCGGCCTGAGCCACCGGCTCAAATCCGGCCGAGTCGGCAAAGACCACCAGTTGCTGCACGCGGTCGCGGAGCTTCTCGGCTTCGCCGGCCGCGTAAGCCTGCTCGATCGCCGCAATCCGCTCCGATGCGCTCTGCACAAACGTCGCAATCAATCCGCCGCAATTCGGATCCTGCGCGCGAAAGCTCACGATGGGCTCGCTCTCGATCGTCTTCACCAGTTGCGTCAGCGATTGGGCGTTGATCGGAGCGGATACGCACGCCTCGCACTGGTTGCCCTCGCAATATGCCTTCAACTCGTCCTGCCCCATCATCGCCAGGCCGAGAATCGGTCGGACATACCCCGTCGAGCGAAGCTTTCGCGCCAATTCACAGCCCCCGGTTCGGCTCGTGTGAAACCCGAAGACGATCAGATCAAACGGCTCGTGAATCAGGCTGCGCTTGGCGGTGTCTTCCGGCCGCTCAAATGTCACCTCGGCGCTGTAGCGACGAAAGACTTCGCCGAAGAGCTTCCGGTGCATCTCATCGTCGTCCACCACCAGCACGCTCGCCGCATTCGCTTCGCGCACGAACATCGCGATGTCGATCGGCTTGCTAAACGCGACCCCCACTTCGTGAATGCCCGCCGTCCCGCTCAGATACCGACACCGCACCACTCTGCCCACGACCACATGCGCCGTGTTGTGTTCCGACACCAGCCGGATGCGAACTTCCGTCCCCGAGTAGGCCAGTCGCGGCAAAAGCAGGCAGATGCCGCCGGCGCTTAAGTTGCGCGAGGGCACCGTCGTGCGGGTCGTCTCGTCGTTCTCGCGCAGCTCCACCGAAACCGCCGCCGCGCGATACTGATAACGCGTGTGCTTTCGATTGCGCATCGCCTCCTGAAACTCCGGCTCCGCGTCGAGCCGATCCAGCAAACGGCGCAGACTCTCCTCGCTCAGGCGAATCCCAGCTTTGACCGGCAACTCCACGACTCGGTCTCCCCGTGTTTCTGGCGCATCACCCGGTCGGTCGCTGACCCAAGCAAATGGCGGGGAAACCCGCCCCGGGGCGCGGTCGAACGAGACACGCGACGAACGCCCTGAATATCGATGATTCCCGCTTCGGGCTTGCGATCATCGCCGCCGGGCAAACACCCCATTTTGAACCCCCACCCCACACCCAGCCGCGGTCGCCGCAAACCGCGCTTCGGATTACACTCCGGGGCAATGATTATCAGGCCGCGTTCGCTGCGCAACGCCGCACAATTCGCGGCAGTCGTTCGCGACACCCGCCAACCCGGGCGACGAAAGTCCGCTGAATAAACCGATAAATGGGCTCCGGTTCCCGGAGCTCGCGAGGAAACTCCCATGCACGACGCCTTCTCCGCCAAATACAAACTGAAAACCCCCCACGGCGACGTCACCATTTTCCGCCTCGACGCGCTCGAAAAGCAGGGCCTCGCGCGAATGGCCCAGCTGCCATACTCCCTGCGCATCCTCATCGAGTCGGTCCTGCGCAGCGTCGACAACTTCGCCGTCGAAACCGATCACGTTCGTAAGCTCTGCCAGTGGTCGCCCACCGCAATCCCCGCCGGCGAAATCCCCTTCAAGCCCGCCCGCGTCGTCCTGCAAGACTTCACCGGCGTCCCCGCGCTCGTCGACTTCGCCGCGATGCGCTCCGCCGTGAAGCGCATGGGCGGCGACCCGAAACGCATCAACCCCATCATCCCCGCCGACCTCGTCATCGATCACTCGGTCCAGGTCGACCACTTCGGCAGCAAGGGCGCCCTCGCGCTCAACGCCAAGCTCGAGTTTCATCGCAATCGCGAACGCTACGAATTCCTGCGCTGGGGCCAGCAGGCCTTCGACAACTTCACCGTCGTCCCGCCCGCCACCGGCATCGTCCATCAGGTCAACCTCGAATACCTCGCCAAGGGCGTCTTCCGCCGCAAAATCGGCAACGAAATCGTCGCCGTCCCCGACTCGCTCGTCGGCACCGACAGCCACACCACCATGATCAACGGACTCGGCGTCCTCGGCTGGGGCGTCGGCGGCATCGAGGCCGAAGCCGCCATGCTCGGCCAGCCCCTCTACATGCTCATCCCCGAAGTGGTCGGCTTCCGCCTCTCCGGCAAGCTCCGCGAAGGCGCCACCGCCACCGATCTCGTCCTGCGCGTCACCGAAATGCTGCGCAAGCACGGCGTCGTCGAGAAATTCGTCGAGTTCTACGGCGAAGGCCTCTCCAACATGAGCGTGGCCGACCGCGCCACCATCGGCAACATGGCCCCCGAATATGGCGCCACCATCGGCTTCTTCCCCGTCGACCATCGCACGCTCGAGTTCCTGCGCTTCACCGGCCGCAGCGACGCCGACATCGACCTCGTCGAGCGCTACTACAAAGAGCAGGGCCTCTTCCGCACCGATGCAACCCCCGACCCGCAATACACCAGCAAGCTCGAGCTCGACCTCGCCTCCGTCGAGCCCAGCCTCGCCGGCCCGCGCCGCCCGCAGGATCGCATCAGCCTCTCGAACATGAAAACCGCGTGGCGCAAAGATCTCGGCGGCGCCTTCAACAAGGCCAAGGCCGTCGCCGCGCTGCAAGCGAGCGGCTCATCGAGCGCCACCGCCGTCGCCGATCCCGACGTCGAAGGCGTCGAGACCACCTACAACGGCAAAAAGTTCGCCCTCAAGCACGGCGCCGTCGTCATCGCCGCCATCACCAGCTGCACCAACACCAGCAACCCCTCGGTCATGCTCGCCGCCGGCCTCGTCGCGCGCAACGCCGTCGCTAAGGGGCTGAGCGTCAAGCCCTGGGTCAAAACCAGCCTCGCCCCCGGCTCGCGCGTCGTCACCGATTACCTCGAAAAATCCGGAACCGACGCCGCCCTCGACCAGCTCGGATTCCAGACCGTCGGCTACGGCTGCACCACCTGCATCGGCAACAGCGGCCCGCTCCCGCCCGAGATCGAAGCCGCAATCAAAACCGGCGACCTCGTCGTCTCCTCCGTACTCAGCGGCAACCGAAACTTCGAAGCCCGCATCCACCCGCGCGTGAAGGCCAACTACCTCGCCTCGCCGCCGCTCGTCGTCGCCTACGCCCTCGCCGGCACAACCGACATCGACCTGCAGACCGAACCGCTCGGCACGGGCAAAGACGGCAAGCCCGTCTTCCTGCGCGACATCTGGCCCACCCAGCAGCAGATCGACCAGGCCGTGGCCCAGTTCGTCACCCCCGAGATGTTCAAGACCCGCTACGCCGACGTCTTCAAAGGCGATGAGCAGTGGCAGGGAATCAAGATCGGCGCCGGCGACGTCTATTCCTGGCAGGAGGCCAGCACCTACATCCAGGAGCCGCCCTTCTTCGTCAATCTCGCGCCGACCCCGCAGCCGATCCAGCCCATCCGCGGCGCTCGCGTCCTCGGCATGTTCGGCGACAGCGTCACCACCGACCACATCAGCCCCGCCGGCGACATCGAGCCGACCTCCCCCGCCGGACAGTTCCTGCAAAGTCGCGGCGTCAGCGTCGCCGACTTCAACAGCTACGGCTCGCGCCGCGGCAACGACCGCGTCATGACCCGCGGCACCTTCGCCAACGTCCGCATCAAGAACCAGCTCGTCCCCGGCACCGAGGGCGGCGTCACCGTGTTCCTCGGCAAGAACGCGCAAACCGGCGAACCGGCGAAGATGTCGATCTACGACGCCTCGCTGAAATACCGCGAGGCCGGCGTCCCGCTCATCGTCCTCGCCGGCAAGGACTACGGCATGGGCAGCTCGCGCGACTGGGCCGCCAAGGGCACCATGCTCCTCGGCGTCCGCGCCGCGATCGCCGTCAGCTTCGAGCGCATCCACCGCACCAACCTCGTCTGCATGGGCGTCGCCCCGCTCCAGTTCCTCGAAGGCCAATCCCGCGAGACCCTCGGCCTCACCGGCCACGAACTCTTCGAAATCCCCGGCCTCACCGACGCCCTCAAGCCGCAGCAGGAACTGACCGTCGTCGCCAAACACCCGCAGACCGGCAAAACCACCGAGTTCAAGGTCCGCAGCCGCATCGATAGCGCCGTCGAAATCGACTACTACCGCAACGGCGGCGTCCTGCAGACCGTCCTGCGCAACATCATGAAAGGCTGAATTCGCTGAAATGGGGCGGGTTCTACCCGCCCCTTCGATCTCCGACGCCGGCGCCGCGCTCGCTCACCACGCGCGCCGCGCCGGCACGCTGAACCCGATCGCCCGCTCCTCGAACTCAGCGACGCCGCCCCAACGCCGGAGCGCGACCCCATGATCGAAAACGCGCCGCTTGCCGGCGACGTGGACTACGCCTCGTGCGGCTCACAATACGCTGCGCTGCGCCGTCCCGACCCGCGCATCGAAGCGCAGATCCACGCCGCCCTCGGCGCCGCACGAACCGTGCTCAACATCGGCGCCGGCGCCGGCTCCTACGAACCGCTCGATCGACACCTCATCGCCATCGAGCCCTCGCCAACCATGCGCGCCCAACGCTCGCCCCACCTCGCCCCCGCCCTCCGCGGCCGAGCCGAAAGCCTCCCGCTCGACGACGCCTCCGTCGACGCCAGCATGGCCATCGCCACCGTCCACCAATGGCAGGATCTGACCGCCGGCCTGCGCGAGCTGCGCCGCGTCACGCGCGGCCCGATCGTCCTGCTCTGCTTCGACGGCGACGCCCTCGACCGCTACTGGCTCGCGGAGTACGTCCCCGAACTGATCGCCGTCGAGCGCCGCCGCTACCCCGCCATCGCTCGACTCCTGACCGAGCTGTCACTCGACGACCGTCGAACCGAGATCACCACCGTCCCCATCCCGATCGATTGCACCGACGGCTTCACCGAGGCCTTCTACGCCCGCCCCGAACGATTCCTCGACCCGACCGTCACGCAAGCCCAGTCCGCGTGGACCTTCGTCGCGCCCGGCGTCCGCGAACGCTTCGTCGCCGCCCTGCGGGAAGACCTGCAATCCGGCGCCTGGGACGCCCGATTCGGCAAATACCGCACCCTGCCCACCTTCGAGGGCTCGCTACGGCTGATCGTCAGCACGCCCGCCCCCCGCCGCAACAAATCCTGAGCCGCCGCTCGCCCTACGCCTGATACAGCCCCCCGGTCGACTCCAGCCAATCCGCGATCCGCTCGCACGCCGCCGGCACATCGCTGTCCGACACGTCCACCTCCATCCGCTGCAAGCGCGACTTCGCGACCAGTTCCCGAAGCAGCTTCTGCTCGGCGATGAATGGCTTCAGATCGTCATATTGAGCCGGATTGCCCGAGACCTTCAGCCGCGCCGCACGAGCCGCCTCAAACGTCTCCTCGCGTCGCACGCAAAGAATCAGCCGAAAATTCAGCGCCGCCAGCCGCTCTTCCAGCCACGAAAAGTCCATCAGCTTCCCGCGCGCCGTCTGCTGATGGGCGATCGTCGAGATGTGAAAGCGGTCGATGATCCACGAGTAATACCGCTGAAGCTCAAACAGTCGAACCCACGTCCGGTAGGTCTCCAGCGCCAGCGCCTCCTCCTCGGGCGCAAAGTTGATCAACCCGCGCCCCCACGGCCGATTCGTAAACGCACACCATTCCGCCGAAATCACCGGCGAGTGGTAGCGATAACGCCGCGGCCCGACGATCCGCGGGTGCTCATTCAGGGCAAACGCCAGGTCCGTCTTGTGCGTCAGCCGCGTGCCTTCCAGGATGATGTGCGGTGTCATTTTCATGATGAACGGAATCCTAGACCGCGGCGGCGGCTTTGGAATGTCGCGACCTCGGACTACAATTCCCTCCAGTCGGCTGCTCCGCCGACGACCGGGACGGTCTGCGCTCATCGAGCCGCACCACGTGTGTACCGGTCGCGCCGAACAGACTCGAACCGCGTTTCGCGAGCGCCGACGAAAGTGATGACACGTACGCTCCGAATCCTGGCCATCGTCTCCGACGCCGACGCCGACAAGCTTGCCGGCTGGCGCGAGCTCGGCGAAATCCGCACCGTCGCTTCCATCAGCGATGCGGTCGCCGCCTTGCGGGCCGAGACCTTCGACTTCGTCGTCACCACCGGCGGCCAGCTCGCCCCGCTCGCCAACGTCGTCGGCCTCGAATCGGCCGAGGCCATCCTCGACCGCATCGGCCAGGGCGTCGCCGTCGTCGATCGCGAAGGCCGGCTGGTCTACGCCAACACACGGCTGAAGGCCTATCCGCAGGAGGCCGTCGACCAGATCCACG